>PYEQ01000822.1 GCA_003017785.1 filamentous cyanobacterium CCP5
CCCGCCTCTGTCCGGGTGCTATGTTTGGCCTAGGAGCAGGCGAAAACCAGCCTCAGCTCCACAACGCCGACTACGACTTTCCCGATGGACTAATTCTCTATGGAGTTCGTCTCTTTGCTGAGATTATCGAAATCGTCCTCAAGGCGTCGTAAACAGCCAGGCAGTCTGTTATCCCTTCAGGAGGGTCAAATTGAGCAATACAGCTTGGCTAGATGGAACACTCGGCAGTTTAGCCCTATTAATTTTCTTGGGAGGATTATGGATGCTGCTTAGCGGTGTCAAAGACATGGGGGATCAATAAACCACCGTACAAGACCAGATTCTTCCTATGCCACATCGACTGTAAACACCCAGTCTTGGTAGTCAGGGTCGCGGTTTTCAGTAATTGCCGTTAGGCGATCGCGCAAAGCCTCTGTCACCGGACGGGTAGACGGCAGCTGATAGGTTTCCACCCGTCGTACCGGCGTAATCTTTGCCGCCGTCCCACTCAGAAAAACCTCATCCGCAACAAATAGCTCCGACTTATCCACCGGACGCTCTGCTACCGGAATTTCCATATCCCGAGCCAACGTCAAAATACTGCTGCGAGTAATCCCCTCCAAAATATCCTGCTCAAACCCAGGAGTAATTAGAGTTCCGTCGCGCACGACAAATACATTCATTCCAGACGCTTCGCTGACTTTGCCCTGGGAGTTCATCAAAATTGCTTCGTCAAATCCCGACTCCACAGCTTCAGTCTTGGCGAGCGAAGAAGTGATGTAGGCACCGCTGATTTTGCCTCTCAATGGCAGGCTTCGATCCTCTTGGCGGTACCAGGAGCTAATTCGACACGTCACCCCTTCAGGAGAGAGATAGTCTCCTAACTCTAAACCATAAACAAAAAAATTCTTTTCAACCTTGTGTAGACGAGGCGAGATGCCCAGATCAGAGGTATATACAAAGGGTCGAATATAAAAGGAAACCTGAGGTCGGTTTTTTTGAATAAACTCCGTAAGCACCGACTGAATTTTATCCGCAGGTAAATCATAGTTAAGCAACCTTGCACTCTGGCTTAGTCGCTGGCAGTGACGGTCTAAACGAAACAATAGAACTCTACTAGGATTGTTCGGGTCTGGAATGCCACGTAATCCTCCAAATGCTCCCGTGCCATAGTGCAAAGCATGGGTAGCAATGGAAATATTGGCATCCTCGAACGGTATAAACTGCCCTTCAAAATAAGCAGTCGGTAAAAAGTTATGCATTCCGGCTGGGGACTTTCAACAAAACACCAAGCAACATAACAATATTGCCGAAATCAATCAGGAAACAAGCTTCGTAACGTTTTATCAAAAACGCTCCCCCAATTCGTTCATAGAAGAGGGGGAGCGCGATAGATAACCTGGCACCGAGCTATTTTCACGAGGGGCAACCCCCTCACTATCTTCGCCGCTGCTGCGTTTCACAACCGAGTTCGAGATGGGTCGGAGTGGGTCCACAGCGCCATAGGCACCAGGAAACTTTTAGGGTTAAGAGCCCTGAAGGACTGCACAGAGAATGATGATAGGTAGAAGATAACGAGTTGTTTGAGCGAGTGAGGTCAAGCCCTCGGTCTGTTAGTACGCCTCTGCTTCATACATTACTGCACTTCCACATAGCGCCTATCAACGGGTGTTCTTCCCGTGACCTTACTGGGTTAACCCCATGGGAGCACTCATCTTGAGGTGGGCTTCCCACTTAGATGCTTTCAGCGGTTATCCACTCCGCACATGGCTACCCTGCGTTTACCGTTGGCACGATAACAGGTACACCAGCGGTGCGTTCTTCCCGGTCCTCTCGTACTAAGGAAGACTCCTCTCAATGTTCCTACGCCTGCACCGGATATGGACCGAACTGTCTCACGACGTTCTGAACCCAGCTCACGTACCGCTTTAATGGGCGAACAGCCCAACCCTTGGGACCTACTACAGCCCCAGGTTGCGATGAGCCGACATCGAGGTGCCAAACCTCCCCGTCGATGTGAACTCTTGGGGGAGATCAGCCTGTTATCCCTAGAGTAACTTTTATCCGTTGAGCGACGGCCCTTCCACGCGGAACCGTCGGATCACTAAGGCCGTGTTTCCACCCTGCTCGACTTGTCAGTCTTGCAGTCAAGCTCCCTTATGCCTTTACACTCGTCGGCTGATTTCCAACCAGCCTGAGGGAACCTTTGCGCGCCTCCGTTACCTTTTAGGAGGCGACCGCCCCAGTCAAAC
>PYEQ01000072.1 GCA_003017785.1 filamentous cyanobacterium CCP5
GACTTTCTGCAATCGTGACAATCAACGGGCGTGCCATATCCGCTTTACTCCAATGCACCTGTCTTTAGGGTAGGACGTGCTCATTTCTAGACGGTTATTATTAAGTGCAGCGTTACAGAGCATTGGTATAAACAACAAATGCTGATCATTGAGAGATAAGGGTGGCGATCGCCACAAACACACTGACCAACTCCAAAAATGCTTGTCAGCTTGTGGAGTCGAAACCTCTAGACCTTGCCTATGTGTTCTACCCATCAACACCTAGAAATCTAGTTTGACCAAGCATAGACAAAAATCAATACCTTAGTCTGGGAAAAAACGCTTTGTGCGTCGCTGTAGTCTCTAAAGCCGTACCTAATTTGGCTTTTCATCTACTGTTAGCGAAGACAAAAAGATGCCCCCCGAAGTTTTACCTCTCGATGATCAGTCGCCCATTGCAGACAGCTCTTACAGTTTTATCCCTGATTATGGCCTAAGCGATCTTGGCGGCCAAACGACCAGTACGTTAGGGGACAACGCCATCTCCAATAACGTAGAGGCAGCGCTCTTGCCCCTGGAACCGATATTGCTCAGATCCGGGGAACCGAAACCGACGACTGATATTATTGCTAGCAGGTTCGCTGGAGCAACCGGTGTGCCCTCCGAAGAGGCCTTGTCAGACTCTGATGACGATGAGGCAGCTTCCGGTGATCCGCTGCTTTTCACTACTGCAAACGTGGGTGAAAATCCTGCGATTGTGGGTCAAGATTCAGCATCAGCGCTACTCGCAGTCAACGCTCGAATACCTAATGCAGAACCGACCCTAGAGTGGCTACGGCAGTTTGGGTCGGTTGGCTCCCCCAGCCCCAGAGATATCGGCACTGATATTGCCTTTGCAGGCAACGACAGCGTGATTGTCGTTGGTGAAAAGGGCGGTGATGGCTTTTTGGCAGAGTATAGTCTCGACGGTGAACAAGTCTGGCTAACCGAGTTGGGCACTGATCGTCCTGACACGATTGAGGCCGTAGCTGTCAGTGAATCCAGTATTTTCGTGGCGGGAACAACTGGAGGGTCTCTTGATGGACAGGGCACAGGGCTTGGTAATGATGCTTTCATCGCCAAGTATGATCTTGTCGGTAATTTGCAATGGGTCAACCAGCTTGGCACCCCTCAAACCGACCAAGGGTACAGCGTTACTGTGGATGCTCAGGGCAATGCGTATTTGACCGGGAGCACTCGCGGTAGCCTTCCCGAGAATAAAAGTGGGGGTGGAAGTGATGCTTTCCTGGCAAAATTTAGTGATGACGGCGACTTAGTCTGGACTCGGCAACTCTCTTTGTCGGGCAGTCAAGAGGGGAATGTCGTTGCTAGTGATGATGCGCAAAATGTTTACGTTGCTGGATCAAGCGGCTTTAGAAATGGATTCATTGCAAAATTTGATGCCTCAGGGCAACAGCAATGGGATGAACAACTCGACTCGTTCAATTACGTGCGTGATCTTGAAGTTTCGAGCAGCGGTAACCTTTATCTTGGAGGAGCCACAAGATCGTCTTTAAGCGATGCCATCATTAAAAAGTTGGATACTGATGGCGATTTAGTCTGGACTCAAGAACTTGCTACTCCCCAGAATGACTTTGTAGAAAGTTTAGAGATTGGCAGCGACGGAACAATCTATGCAGTGGGCTCTACTCGCGGAGAGTTGGGTGATACGAGCTTTGGCAATTCTGACCTGTTCTTAAGCAGTTTCGACACCGAAGGCAACTTGAACTGGGTTGAACAGTTTGGCAGTCCAGCCAACGATAGCGCCAACGGTTTAGCGATAGACTCACAAGGCAATTTTTATCTAGCTGGTGATACCTTTGGCGACTTAGAAGGGGTAAGCGCAGGCTCGTCGGATATCTTCGTCGCCAAATTTGGCAACGTTGCCAGCGGGGATGTTGATTTGGCAGGGGCTTCTTTTGAAGTAATGCAAAAACCCCTGGTTGCAGGCGAAACGTTTGATGTCGAATTTGAAGTTGATAATTTAGGTTCGTCAGTTGCGAGTGCCTTCACAGTTGACTTCTATTTATCGACAGATACTGAAATAACTGTCGAAGATTTTTTCCTAGACGATGCGGATATTAACTTCCTTGCGGGGGAAGACTCAACGGGCATTTTGAGCAGTAGTTTGACTTTGCCTGAAAAAGACGAGCCGTTTTGGAGCGCATTAGGAGATGCGACTTATCACGTCGGCATGATTATAGATGCCGATAACTTAGTCATCGAAACGAATGAAGCGAACAACGCGAATACTGGTGTGCTGGCTGATCTAGACCCAGTGCCGATCAAACTGGAAATCGATGAGAATAACATCATCGATTTACGAATTCGCACGGCTAATGTTCAGGGCAATGAAACCAAAAGTTTTAGAGTTGTACAGGATCGGTTTGAGCAGAGAAATCTCGACATTAGCTTAGGGGTTGAAAACATCGGCAATGTGCTAGCCGCAGCCCATACCGTTCAGCTATATCTCTCGACCGATGAACGGATTGATAGCTCAGATCGACTCTTGCAAACACTCTCTTTGCCAGAGATTGCTCCATTAGAGGTGGATGGTAGGGAATTAAGTCTGGCATTGCCTGATGCAGATGACTCCTATTGGGATGAGAAAGGAGACGGAGAATACTACATTGGCATTTTGATTGACGCCGATAACGAAAATGATGAGCGACGAGAAAGCAACAACACAGAATTTTCGGCCATTCAAATCGTTGATACGCCAACGATTGATTTGTCTCCTACTGAACTACTTGTTTTACAAAATTCTGAAAATGAGAAGCTCATTGGGGTTGACTTCCGTGTACAAAATACAGGCCCAACACCAACGGGACAGTTTGATGTCGATTTCTATCTATCCAGAGATGAAGAGATTAATGCTGGTGATCTGCTAATCGATTCCATCACGATTGATGGACTACCGGGTAACGATTTCACTGCACCCGTTGGTCAAGGTATTCTTTTACCCGGTAGTCGTGATGCATGGTGGGGCGGTGAACTGCAAAATCCTAACGGAGATACTTATTACATTGGTGTTGTCGTTGATTCCAAAAACGAAATTAGTGAAGTAGACGAGACTGATAACTTCAGCCAAAAGCTTGGGCGAATCTTGATTCAAGACGTTAAACAACCATCCACAATTGACCTTGTGGCAGATCTAGGGCTCACCGAGGAGCCAGTCCCCATTGGCAATGGCATGTGGTTTCTGGGAGAAGGCATCGCCCCTCAAGATCTATTAATTAATAAACCTTTCCTTGCTGATGCTGCTGACACGATTAATGCTGATACCGTATGGAGTAACGAAAACCTGAGTGGTGATGGTTTTACAGTTGGTGTTTGGGAAGCCCTGGAGCCGAACGGCAACTGGAGAATCAGAAACACCCATAATCACTTCTCAAATATCAATGTTCAGCCTGGGGAGGGCGATAGTACGGAGCCGTTTAGTAACCACGCGACAGAAGTTGCAGGCGTGATTGCGGGCCAGAGGAATGTAAGTGAAAGGGGGATTGCTTTTGAGGCTAATTTGATTAGTTACAATGACTCTAACGAACTGAACGAACTTCGGGGAGCCTTTGCAAACAGAGGTGTATTATTTTCGAATCATTCATATGGAGTACGTACTGGATGGGAAACGGCAACACTGGGAGAACGTCAACGCGCTTTGTTGCCACCAACAGCTCCACTGCCTAACACCGCTGATATCTTCCTAGGTGACTATTCTCTATCTAGTCAAGAAGATGAAAATTTTGGAAAGTACAGTCAGTTTTCTGCCGATTTAGACAACTTACTGTTTGAATCGCCGCAATTATTGAGCGTTTGGGCGGCTGGCAATGATCGCGATAATCAATTCCGGCAATTGGCACAAGACGATGACAGGTCGTTCTACATAACCAACTTCAATACCAACCCCAATATTACAGGATTTAATTGGTTTAGATCCGGCTTATATTGGGTTGATTCAAGTATTGTTTGGCCTAATGGAATTGATAATCCAGATAGTACTGGAGTGCAACAAGGGTCTACAGATGGAGATATACTCGATACTGGATTTGACTCTATCTCCAGAGGAGGTCAAATCGCCAAAAATACCCTCGTTGTTGGTTCCATTGGTGATATCAGCGTCGATCCCATTTCATCAACTGATGTGAGAGTATCAAATTTCTCCAGTTGGGGACCAACCGACGATGGTCGAGTAAGACCTGACGTGGTTGCTAACGGCGAAAATGTCAATATGCCTACCGGAACTGCTGATGCAGACTACGCAAGTAAAAGGGGTACTTCCTTTGCTGCACCTAGCGTCACGGGGGCAGCCGTTCTACTGGCAGAGAAGTACATAGACGAAAGAGGGCAACATCCTCGTAGTGCTACAACCAAAGGCATTTTCATCCATACTGCCAAAGATGTGACACGTGTCCAAACCAATCCTGATGGGTCCTCACAAATTGTCGATGTGGGGCCTGATTACCGTACGGGTTGGGGAATAGTGGATCTTCAAGCAGCAGCCGATTTTGTCGCCAGAAGTGTAGGTGGCAATGAATTTTCGACTAGTGATATTCAGGAAAACACCTATACGGGAGAGCCTGAGTATTATGTCTATTCTTGGAATGGTCAAACGCCATTGAAGTTCACAATGGCGTGGACTGATCCGACAGGTACTCCACATGCCGCAAATATCCTAGACCAACGTACACCTGTGCTTGTAAATGATTTGGATATTAGAGTTATTGGACCTGACGGGACAACAACTTATTTGCCGTGGACACTAGATCCAGCTAATCCAGAGGAAGATGCTGTTCGAAACCAAGAACCCAACCGTGTTGATAATGTCGAGCAGATTTTAATTGAGGCCGATCCTACGAAAGGCGGCTTTTATCAAGTGATGATCGACCGCAATCCAAATTCTGTATCATTTAATCAAGACTATTCTCTGATGGTGAGTGGAGGAGTTGCAGTTGATGAAAGTATTGTTCTTCTTCCTGAGGCAAATGATGTCATTCTCAGCATCAATAGGGTCAGAGGCGACTTTGACCGTGGAGTTCTAAATACCCTAGACCGAGGAGATTCTGACTTCTTTGCCAGAGTTACTATTGACGGTCAAGAATATGTCACTGATGTCATACGAGAAGACAGTGACTTAATACTTGACAACACTAGCTTTGATACGCCCAGTTGGATCTTTACACGGAGAACAGCGAGGCGCTTTGTGCCCATCAAAATTGAAATTTTCGATGCTGATAGGGGTGGAATCGGTGACGGCTTCTCTGGAAATGATGTAGATGTAGTCGATATTGATCCAACCGCTAACGATAGGACGCTTGAGTTTACATTCGATGCTCTGAATGAAACCCTCTTTAGAGATGGAACAGAAGGTTTGCGAGCTGGTCAGGAAATTTACTCACAAGGCGGAGGTGACAGCACTGTAGGAGAACTTTGGTTCGTCATCCAGAAGGTGTTACCTACTCCGTTGATTTAGGACAAAGCTTGCAGCGCATCTGGAACAGAAATTTTTGGAGGATTTTCTGTTCCAAATAGATCATTCGAAGAGCTGTAGTGTCGTTCTTCTGTGTTGAGTGGATAGCGTAATTTATTGAGACAGCCGTGAAAAAAAGATCGGTAGCTGACTAGTGTAGGCAAACGCTTTCTCAATGCCCTGCAACTGCTCACGGGCGGCTTTGAGAGCGTGAGCAGTTGTCGTTTGGGTGCTGAGATTAGCAACCAGGTAGCGAAGGAATAGCTGAGCGACCTGATCTGGCACGGGCTCTCGCATGACAATGACTCCCGTGGAGTTAACATTGGCAAACTGCCGAACCAGTTGCAGTCCTTGGCAACAGTTAAAAATGGAGAGCGATAATCCCTGCTGGGTGGCCTGTCGAAGGGCATATTTCAGATCGTCTAAGCTGAGAAATTCTTGCTCGTTAAGCCAGAGCCGATCGCCCTCAAAGGCACTGTGTCCTGAAAAGCAAAAGATATCCCAACCGTCAGTTTGCCAAAGCGCTTCGGTGAGTTGCTGAACGGTCGGTTGGATTAAGCAGCAAATATCTACGTCTGGCATAGACTCCAGAACTTTTTTGTCGGCCTCTACATCCAGATCGCTATCTATGCCCAGAACTGACAACACCCGTCGTCGTTGACGTTGTAACGGGCGGGCAGTACCCGCACGAGTATTCAAAAAGCTGAACGTGAGGGCAGCGTTGGGGTAGTCATCAAAAAAGTGCCAGCAGTGTAGCGGTAATTGTTGCACGGCGGCATCATCGACTTGCCAGGTAAGCGTAGCGGGCTGCTGGGGATCGAGGACTGCCCGTAAACACTGATCGACGGGTAGAAAGGTAGGCGATCGCAACCAGGCATTCAGTTGTGTCAAGACCTGACGGGCCGCCTGATCAAATTCAACCTGGGAGAAGTTGGTTGGTGTGTCAAAGGCAAAACTATCGGCAAAGAGCGGTTGCTGCGCTCGGTAGAGCCGCTGCCATCGCTGATAAGCCTGGGCAAGTTCTGGTTTAGGCGGTAATGTCCCGACCTGCGTCCGCATCAAAGTCTGTTCCGCATTCCAGATCTGAGCCATGACGATGAACCCTGTGGTCAAGCTGCCCTGGGGCAGCGACAGGATCACGGTTTCCCCCGCCGCCAGACGTCGCTGGCTTGAAGGCTGGGCTAGCTGACGGGTAATTTCCAATAAAGTTTGATTTTGAGCCTTATAGTCATCTAGCTGACTTTGCTTATCCGCGATCGCTTGCTGATAGCTGCCCTCAAGGACTCTGATGCGTTCAAGATAAGTTTGCCATAGCTCTTGGTGCAGCTGGGCTTTGCTCTCGTTCCCTTCTGCCCTCAGTTTGACCACGACATATCCATCGCCCTTTGTCTCCACGCTCTGCATTTTCAGATGAGCGGTAGGGTTAGCCTGCCTGACCTCATCCAAAGAGGCTTGAAAGGTTTTCCAGTCAAGGCCATTGCGAAAGATCAGCTCAAAGGTATCAATGACGGTTTGATACAACTGCTCAAAATCACCCGGTTCAAATTCGCCGCTGGCTGGTTGGCGATCTCGATCAGTCATTCCAGGCTTGGAGAATTCCTGCAAAAACACAAATCGACAATCCACCTGCTGTAGCTTTGTCGAAGCATCAATGCTCCAATTCTCAATGCAAGCCCCGGTGAAACGAGCCCCCGTGAAGTCTGTCCCCAAAGCTCGAACGTTTCGAAGAACCGCACCTTCCAGATTCGCTCCTCGCAAAACAGCCCCAGTCAAATTGGCTCCTGCAAGATTCAAATAGCTTAAATCAGCCCCTTCTAAATCTGTGAAACTCAGATCGGCATTACTGTAATTCGCCTCTCTATCTGGATCTCGGGTTAAGAGTTCAACCACTCTTATATCCGATAATTGTCCTTCTCCCCAACGAACCCATGGCAGCCCAGTTGCTCCTCGCCAGTTCACGTAGTCCAGCTTAGCCGCACGGAAATCAGCCCCTTTAAGACTCGCTCCAGCGAAATTAGCACCCGTGAGATCAGCTTTGTAAAAGCAGGCATTGCCAATTGATGACCACGCGATCGCTAGCCTTTTAAGCAACCGATGCTGCTCAGAATCTGCCAATACTAGCTGGCTGATGTGCCAGCATAACCCAGTTAGTCCGACGGCGAGAATAGAGGTAGTCAGTAAACCTAGCTCATTTGCCTGACCAATCGTTCTCGCAATGTCGCTGCGATCACTGGTCGGCACCACAAGCAGATTGATGACCACGCCGACTATCATCGATACCGTTGCGCCTCGGCTAATGGAGAGTTGCGCTCCCGTATAGGCCGCAATCGCGCCAATCATGCCACCGACTAAAAGCGTAAAAGTAGAGGCCAATAGCAATGTGCTCTCACTGACACCTATAGGTTTGAGAGCGATCGATACTATACCGGCAACTGTCCCATAAACAATGACCATGCCCGTTACAACCGCGACTGCCCTACCCAACCCATACTTCCAAAGCATTACCCAAAGCGTCATCAGAATGATGAGCGAACCAATACCAGTTGAACGTGTCGCGATTCCAGGCGTCAGCAAAAAAGAACCAATTAAGGCCGCGATAAAGCCCAGCAAATGCCCGATTATGTGAGCAAGCATGTAGGAAAAAATTTTCCCGATGGGCAGCATGCCGCTTCGAGCTTGTTTAAAGCAAGCACCTTGAAGCGATTGATGGGAAAAATTTCGACCCGCTAAACTGCCGTTGCTCGATTGAGGATATTGACTTGGAGTGCCAGATAAAATTGACACGGCTCTATAGCGGATAATTTATACGACATGCCATTGCCTAAGCAGAAAATTTTGCCAGAGAAAACATAGTCTTGAATATAGTGCTCCTTGAAGATGTTTGCCACCTGCGACATTATTTTCTGAATCATGATCGCGCAACATCGTACCCCAGGGGGCGTTTCCGATAGCGGCGATAAATATCAAAGTCCTTATCTAGAGTTGCTATAGCGGCAATCCCCAACCGTTCGGAAATTGCGACCAAAGCTAGGTCAGAAAAATCACCTGGCAAATCAGCGTATTGAGCATTCAATATAGAGTCACCACGGGTAATCACAGAAGACTTTTTCCAGAGAGGTTCCTGGTCTAACGAGGGACGATTCACCACCAGCACATCGGGCTGATAGCCACTCGCCAAAACCGGGGGCCTGACTATGTAAGTGCGGGGAATAAACCAGGGCTGCCCCAAGCGATCGATTTCGACATTCAGTTTGCGAGCGATGAAAGCGCCGACTTCTTCGCGATCGCCTGTGGGGGGCATTTCGGCAACGATTCCATCAATCAATTCATAGCGACCCTGCCCGTCTGGATACCAGTCGAGAAATGCCTCAAAGGTCAGGGTTTCGGGCAGGGCTTGAACCATCAGCAGAGATGCGGGCAGGCAGGATTTGCTTACTTAAAGGTTAATTGAGAACTGGCAAAGGGAGGTATAGGAAGGAAACCGGGTACAACAACCCACCCACTCCTGACTTCCTTTCCCAAGAGGGGATTGCTGGTACAAAGTCAGTTCTGGTTTCTTACGTACCTAATCGCCACAGCCAGTCCAGCCTCAACACAAAGCCCGACAGCACCGACTCACCCGACAGAGACACAGGCGATTCCAGCAACTCTGGCGCGGTTTGAGGCCGGTAAACTTCCACCTGTTGCTCTTGCGGGTTGATCAGCCAGCCCAGCCGCAGCCCACTGTCCAAATATTCCTGCATTTTGGCCCGCACAGTATTGATATTGTCGCTGGGCGATACCAGCTCTAACGCAAAGTCGGGGCAGATGGGGGGAAACTTGCGCCGTTGCTCAGGCGTTAGTGCGTCCCAACGAGAGTTTTCGACCCAGGCCACATCAGGAGAGCGGTCACCCCCATTAGGCAACTTGAAGCAGGTAGACGAGTCAAAAACCTTACCCTGACGATTTTGTTCGTTCCAGACGACAAAACGAGCAATCAGCGTGGCATTGGTCATGCCCGTTTCTCCGCCGGTCGGCGACATAATTACAAGTGCTCCAGTGGGAGTGCGTTCAAACTTGACTTCAGGATTAGCTGCGCACAACTGCTCAAACTGGGCGTCGTCCAGTCGCGCAATGGGGCTGAGGTCAATGGTGAAAGCCGTCATGATAGTGATGCCCATGGCGTTTTAGCTCCAGTGGAAGTCATTATAACTAACGCTTAAGCAATAACAGCTAACGCTTAAGCAACACCTATAGTTAGCCAGTAATTGGCGACTATCGCCGACCCAATCTGTTCTAGCCTCTGTAATTTCCGTAGATTTTAGTTGCCAATAATTAGCGCTGCTTAAGCATTAGTTAATAACCCATAAGCAATAGTCCAGATCACCTATCCATTTGCAACAAATGCTTTGGCATTTGCAACTATTGCTTCCATTTCAGCCATAACCCTCCGTAGGTACGGATATCAGGCAAAATAAATTCAGACATCAACTATTCCGGATGATTACTCAGGATATCGCCTGCTTCCATCCCCTAAATTGGATAAACAGCTGAGCCACGCAAGTGCAGGGATGCATCTTTGGAACGGTAAGACACGGGCAGCTTTAACCACTAAAAAAGCTCCCTGATCCTGCTAAGTCCACCACCCCGAGACGGCAAAACTCAGTCTTATTGTTCCAACTATGGAGATACCTAAATGGCTCGAAAAAATAAATGGCTCGAAAAAAGAGAAGTTCCCCGGCCCTTGAAAAAGCCCAGCGCCGCCTGGCCGGCATGCAGTCCGTAGCTGAAGACATTGACTTTGGCAATGGCCTCACCATGGCCGCCTACGACGAGCACATCCAGACCATGCGCGAAAAGCTGATGACCTATAATCGCATGCTGTCTATGGTAGACGGGGCCTACAACGACATGCTGATGGCCGAGCGCAAGCTGATGGACTTTTCCGATCACATGCTCTCCGGCTTCGGCGTCCGCTACGGCAAAGACAGCACCGAATACGAGATGGCCGGTGGTCGCCGCAAATCAGAGCGCCAAAAGCGCACCCGCCGCCCCTCTGCAAGCCCAGATGTAGCCTAACCCCCGATGGTCAAGTAAATCCCCATTTGCAAATCAACAGCCCCCTTACCCCAAGGGGGCTGTTTTGAGCATGCAGCTAGAGCTTGAGTTCACGTCGACTGGAAAATAGTGAGAGTCTATCCCAGGAAAATCATCAGCTTCAGGCAATGGCTACCTATCTCCAATCCCTACAGTCCCATTACCGGCAGCACGCGAATGCAGACACCGCAGTCCCCATGAAAAAATACATGCAGGACCAGTTTGAGTTTTTGGGAATTAAGTCTCCCGAAGCCAAACTGCTATTCCGGCAATTTGTGGCCGACCATGGGCTACCGGAAACTTCCCAGATAGAACAACTGGTCAGAGAACTATGGACCTGGCCAGAGCGGGAATTTCAGTATGTGGCCCTAATGTTTTTAGACAAGCTTCAGAAACAGCTGACTCCCGATGGGATTCCCCTCCTGGAACACATCATTACCCACAAATCCTGGTGGGATACGGTAGATTCCATCGCCATCCACCATGTTGGCAAGCTACTCCGGCAATATCCTGACCAGCGAGATCCAGTAATCTCTTCCTGGCGCGATGCCGACGATTTCTGGCTGCGCCGCACCACCCTGCTGTTCCAACTGGACTATAAAGCCGAAACAGATGAGTCCCTATTGTTTGACCTGGTAACAGCCAATCACGACTCTTCTGAATTCTTTATTAGAAAAGCCATCGGCTGGGCTTTGCGGGAATATTCCAAGACCGCACCAGACGCCGTGAAGACCTTTGTACAGGATCAATCCATGGCCCCCTTGAGTCGGCGAGAAGCCCTGAAGTGGATGAAAAGTAAAGGGCTACTGCCCTAGGTCAGCTCCCCACTGCATCCAGACACGGCATAGCGATCGCCCGCCTAAATCGAAGCGGCAACCGGGGTATCCCGCTGGGGATGAATGCTGCCCGACCCCTGCATCGCCGCGTAGAGTCGGTTCAGGGCATTCATGTAGGCATGGGCAGAGGCCACGACGATATCGGTATTAGCGGCATGGCCGGAGAATACCTTGTCTTCGTGGCGCACCCGAATGGTGACTTCCCCCATGGCGTCGATGCCCGCCGTGACGGACTGCACCGTGTACTCAATTAGCTCATTGGGAATATCGACGACGCGGTTGATCGCCTTGTAGATGGCATCCACCGGGCCGGTGCCGATCGCCGCATCCATGAGTTCTTCCCCGGAGGGGGTGCGAATGGTGACGGTGGCGGTGGGGCGAGACTTATCGCCACAGGACACCTGCACCAGCTCTAAATGGAAGTGCTCCGGGGCCTGCTGGGCTTCGTCGTTGGCGATGGACTCAATGTCCCAGTCGGTGACTTCTTTCTTCTTGTCGGCTACGTCTTTAAACCGCAGGAAGGCCCGATTGAGTTCTTGCTCCCCTAGCTCATAGCCCAGCTCTTTCAGCCGGGTGCGGAAGGCGTTGCGGCCCGAATGCTTGCCCAGGACAATCTGGTTGTCGTTAAGGCCAATGGACTGGGCGTCCATGATTTCGTAGGTGAGCTTGTGCTTCAGCACCCCGTCCTGGTGGATGCCAGACTCGTGGGCAAAGGCATTGGCGCCGACGATCGCCTTGTTGGGCTGCACGAACATGCCGGTCAGGTTGGAAACGAGCCGGGAGGTCTTGTAGAT
>PYEQ01000823.1 GCA_003017785.1 filamentous cyanobacterium CCP5
CGGTAAACGTGACCCAAACCGGCACCGGAATGACCGTTGCAGTCAGGAAAACATCGACACCACCGAGTACGCCGATGCTGATCGTTAAGGCTTCGGATTGTTTCATGGCAAATTGCGTTATGAATTATTGGGGTTTACATCAAGCACTCGCTAAAACCGCGCCGCAGTTCCGTTTCGTCTAAATTGCGACCGATAAAGACCAGTTCATTGCGCCGCGTTTCTCCCTTTTGCCAGGGGCGTCCGGGACGGCCATCCAGGGTCATATGCACCCCTTGAAAGACAAATCGGCGGTTGGCGTTGTCCATGTCGAGAATGCCTTTCATGCGGAAAAGGTCAGACCCACGGGCTTGCACTAACTGATAGATCCAGCGATTAAATTGCTCGCCGTTGACGACGCCCGATTCCTGAATCGCAACCGAGGTCACGGTTGCGTCATGATCGTGAGCGTCTTCGTTGAGAAACTCTGGATCGATACTGAGGGCATTCTTCAGGTCGAAGGCTCCGACACCGAGCACCGCATCTAGAGAAATTTGGCAGTGCTGCGTCTGGTGGATTTTGGCGATCGCATTCATACTCCGAATGCGCTGCTCTAGCTCTTCCAGAATGGGTGGTGACACTAGATCGACCTTGTTCAGTAAAATCACATCGGCAAAGGCAATCTGTTCCTGGGCTTCGCTACTATCCCAGTGCTCCCAGATGTATTTGGTATCGACGACGGTGACAATGGCATCTAAGAGGAGGCGCGATCGCATCACCTCATCCACAAAAAAGGATTGAATGACTGGTGCCGGATCAGCCAATCCTGTCGTTTCAATCATCAAGTAGTCGAAATCTTCAGCACGCTCCATTAAATTACTAACAATGCGGATCAGGTCGCCCCGCACGGTGCAACAAATGCAGCCATTGTTCATCTCAAAGATTTCTTCATCAGCATCGATCACCAATTGATTATCAATGCCAACTTCGCCAAACTCATTCACAATGACAGCGATGCGCTTACCGTGCTGAGCCGTCAGAATGTAGTTGAGGAGCGTAGTTTTACCAGCACCCAAATAGCCGGTCAGAACAGTTACGGGTACGGCTGCTGTCGCGGTGGCCACCATAGTCTTTCATCGGTTAAACGCGGGGAAAGCCCCAGAACTCCGGCATTATCTCTGAGGCCGATCGCCCTAAAAAGTTCGCGATGAACCTTTTATCCCCCGGCCTGGGGCCATACCCCCTAGATGGCGATGTAGGACATGACTACGTCTTTGAGGTGCTGCTGATCGCGAAACTGGGCGACCGCCGCTTCCACCGCCGGAGCCTTTCCGGTCAGCATGATTATCCGTTCTCCAGGGGTTTGGGCAATGGTTTCGAGGGCGTAGCCTTCGTCGTCCTTGGCAACTTTGGCCTGAGCACTGATCTTGGCTACGGCGATCGCCCGCAACCGTTCGTCATCGTAGGTGAAGGCATCCACGTCAAACACGCTAGACAGCCGCTCCAGGGCTTTCTTCAGTAGAGCCTGCTTAGCCTCCGTGGCCTGAAAGTTGAAAATCAAGCGCCCGTCCGTATCAGTGGTGGGGTCAATGCCGCTGCCGAGGATCCCCTCTAGGGAAACCCCCCGATTGGAAAACACCGCCGCCGCTGCCGTTAACGTACCGGGTTTATCCAGGGCCCGGACCACGAAAACCCATCGCTGCTTAGCCATGGTTCAGGTCCTCCTTTAGTCGCTGATTGAGCTGGGTGGCCATGGCTTGGAGCAAGTCGGCCTCTTCGGCCCAAAGCTGGAGGGGCACCACCTGGGTCCAGCCAAAGGGCGTAACCACGATGGGCACGCCCAGAGGGGTGCGCAGTCCGTAAAATTCTCCGTCGAGCTGTACCTGGCCAGACACAACGATTTCTCGACCCTCCAGCAGATTTTGGACTAAATCGACGGTGACATTGGCCGTGGCAGAAATGGTCTTGGCGCCAGAAATATGGGTCACAAAGGGCTTCACCACCACCCGCAGGTCTGGAGCCAGACTATCGACATAGCGGTAGGCTTCAGGAATTTTGCCAGCTTTGAGCAATTCCAGCACCGTTGCTTTTTCCGCGGCTACCTCCTGGGGAAACTGGCTGACGGTGCGATCCCGTTGCAGCATCCGCCGGGCATCCCGCAGCTCATCTGGGCCCATGCCGTGGATTTTGACGCTGCTCCACAGGGGCACCATGCCTTCGCCATGTTCCCCGACGATGAACCCCTGCACCAGC
>PYEQ01000824.1 GCA_003017785.1 filamentous cyanobacterium CCP5
GTTATCTACTGGGCCATTCGAGAAACCCTGGCCAAGCAACACGGGGAAACCGCTTCTTTCTGGCAGGGGTGGGGCCAGGCGCTCGGCGATCGCAGCCTGATCATCTACGTGGCGGTGAACATCATGTTTACGGGCTATCTCTCCCAGGTGCAGAGCACCCTGCCGGTCTACTTCAACCGGTTTGTTGGGAGTAGCAACGGTGGTGGCCTGTCGGAAGGCACCCTGAGCATTCTGTTTGCCGGTCATGTCGCCCTAGCGGCTATTTTGCAGCTACCCGTTGCCCGCTATCTGAACCGGTATAGCCAGCCTCGGGGCCTGATGCTATCAGCGATCTCCTGGGGCATCGGCTTTTTGCTGGTCGGGCTAGCGGGGTACTCGGGAATGTTCCCGACCCTATGGGCCGCCGCCGCCCTCGCGGTCATGGCCCTCGGCATGATTGCCTATACGCCGATCGCCTCCTCCCTGGTGGTGCTGCTAGCCCCGGCCAACCAGAGAGGCGTCTATTTGTCGGTCAATTCAATGTGCTGGGCGATCGGCTATCTGATTGGGCCCCCTGTGGGCGGCTGGGCTCTAGATCAGGGCCGCACCGTGGCCAACGGCTTTTGGCTTTTGCTGGCCCTGAGCATCCTGCTCACCATTGCGATCCTGCAATGGCTCGACCAGCGTCTATTGAAAACTGGTGAGCAACCAGCCAATCCCTAATGGGATCGCCTCAGCGTTTTCTCAGGGCAGCAGTTCGGTCTGCTCATAAGGGGGTCCCAGAGCAGACCAATCCAAGAAAGCGCCTGCTCTTTAGCCAGGTTCGAACAGCCCCCCGATTAAAGCCCTAAATCCGAATCGGCTCCCCTGCAATGCCTGGGCGACTATCAGCAGTATCACCGTCTTGATCCGAATTCGCCTCGTCGTTCCCCGTCGACTGATCGGAATCTGGAGAGGGCGGGCTTTCAGGTTCATTTTCTGAGGGAGTTTCCGGCTGCGACTGCGCCTCGACGGACGTCGAGAATGGTGCCCTGTCTCCTCGGGAAGCAGAGCTGGTCTCTCCGTCGGCGGCAGCCTCACCGCCAGGTTCAGAATCACCAGTACCCGCACCTGCGTTCTTAGCAGTGGGTGACCCATCCGTGGTCTCTGCTGCCTCTGAAGAATCCTCTGCTCCAGCATCTTCAGAAACGGCCTCCTGGTTGGGAATAGCCTGGGGCTCCACCCGGGTTTCATCGGCGGCCTCAGGTTCTGCGGCCGCGTCGGCAGCCTTCGACTTTTCTGATGCCTCTGCCGGTGCAGCCTCCGATTCCATCGGCTCAGGAGCTTCTGACGCTGCGGGTTCTGTTTCTATCGGCTCAGGAGTTTCAGACGCTGCAGGCTCTGTTTCTGTCGGCTCAGGAAATTCTGAGTCTACAGAGTCTGCTGGCTGAGATTCAGGGACTTTTGGTTCTGCAGGTTCCGATGCCGCCGATTCAGAAGCTGCTGCAGGCTCTTCTAATGCTTCAGGTAATGCTTCAGGCTCAGACTCGGGTTGTCCTGGAGTTTCGGACTCTGCCGACTCTGGACTTTTCGGTGCGGCCGGCTCTGGCTCAGTCGCCTCAGGTGGTTTCGGAGCCTCATAGGTGGGATCAAGCATGCTGGCCACCTGGACCGCCGTCAGTTCTCCCCGAACCAGCTGTGACAGGGTATCGTCACCCCCTGGCTGATAGTCCAGCACCCGTACCGTATTGTTGAAAGGGCTGGGAATCACCTCTCCCGATTCGTTAATCAGCTCCAGCTGGACCCAGTTTTGACCCGGCTTAAAGCCCTTGAGATAGATAGGCTGCCACTGATCAAATACAAAGCTCTCACCGTTGACCGTACAGCGAATCCGCCAGTCGGGAATGTCGTCGCGGCTATCGGACTGGGCGATCGCGTGCAGGGGCGCATTCGTCAGATAAAAATCCAGCATGATCGGCTCAGCTCCATAGCTGCCCTGGGGGCGACTATAGGTGAGCAGGGGAGAATTCCCAGGCAGTCCCCGCTGGGGAGTGCGGGCAAATACGTGGAAGGTCCGCTGGTCGAAGGCCCCCTCATTTTTGAAGCCCTCATGCCAGGGGCGGGAGGCGAATACCCTGAGGGTATGGGTGCCGGGCTGCAAATCCTTAATCATCATGGGTTGCGACACATCATAGACCGCCTGGTAGGGCTGATCATCTAAGAACACATGCAGATGGGGGCCCAGCTGCCATTGTTCGTCCTTATATAT
>PYEQ01000825.1 GCA_003017785.1 filamentous cyanobacterium CCP5
TGCCTACACCATTCTGAGCGCGATTCAGCGAACCCTCAACCAGTATCACCTCAACACCCAGTACGAAGCCTACGAAATTCTGCATGAGGCCTACCTGCGGGGCAAAAAAAAGCTCCAGGCGGGAGAGGTGATTCGCAACCCCTTCGCCTGGCTGAAGGCGACCGCGTTTCACGTCATCTATGAGCGCAAGCGCAAGCACCGGGCCAGCGCCACCGACCCCCAGGTGATAGAGGCGGCCCTGCCCGACCCCCGCCTTAACCTGATGCAGCAGCAGATTATTGTCGAAGAGCTTGATCTGCTCTACGCGGCGCTGCGGCTGCTCAATCAGGAAGACCCTGAAGCCACCTGCCTACTCTACCTGCGTACCGTGAGCGACTGGTCGTGGAGCCAGATCAGTCAGTGGCTGATTGCCGAGGGGCATGCCGCCGCCACCGAAGCCGCTCTGCGCCAGCGGGCTTCACGGGCCAAGCGACGCCTGCGAGACATTTTTTGGCAAAGTATCTGCCAGGAGGTGCCTCGCCTGAGTTCGCCGTCTGCCCTGGACGAACCGTCGCCCCTGAGCAAGCGGGGGCGGTAGCGCGGCCAAGCGGTGGCAAGGTGCCCCCCAGAGCGGCATGATGGGGGTGGCGCTAGCACGGGGACATTGGCCATGGACAACCTTTTGACACGGATGCGTAACTCTAAACTGCTGGTGTGGGGCATTGTTGGGGCCCTGGTAATTGGTCTGCTGATTCCGCTACTGCTGCTGGTGCCTCGGCGCAACCAGGCCAGCCCCCCCGATAGCCCCGAAGCCCACCAGGCCATTGTTACCGACGTAATTATGTCGAAGGATCGGGCCAGCCTGATTGGGTCTTCGGCCACGAAGGGCAACCCCAACGCGCCGATTGTGCTGTTTAAGTTCTCAGACTTTGAGTGCCCCTACTGCGCCGTGGCAGCGGGCAACATGAAGGAGTTTGTAGGCAACCACGAAAACGACCTTCTCTACGTCTACAAGCATTTTCCGCTCACCCAAATTCACCCGGAGGCGATGCCGTCGGCCAAGGCCGCCTGGGCGGCGGGTCAGCAGGGGCAGTTTTGGCTGTACCACGACGGCCTGTTTGCCAACCAAACCCGCCTGGGCGAAGACCTTTACGTTGAGCTAGCCGAGGCCATGGGGCTGGATATGGAGCAGTTTAACCGCGATCGCGCCAGTGCCGAGGCCGAAGCCGCCATTCAGGAAGACCTGGCTCTGGCTGAACAGCTTCAGCTCCAGGGTACCCCCTCTTTTATCATGAATGACCTACTGATTCCGGGTGGTGCGCCGCCCCAGCTGTTTGAGGAAATCTTTACCCAAATCAACGCGGCTATCAAGAGCCAAGAGCAGTAGGGCTAGTATGCCAGTTGACTGTGCCAGTTAGGGCGCTGCCTGCTAAATCTGCCCTGTTGCCTGCTTTTAAGGCGGCGGCGATCGCTGTCTCCAACCCCTCTCTCAAGCCCAAAAATCCTTGCTAGCCAGAGGTTTGAGAAACTTGTAGCGTTTTCTAAACTGTTCCGCCAGTATCACCCACTACACAAAGTGTCATGGCCTCGCTAAAGGGTATCCAGGCCCCAGCGCTACAACAGTGTCATGGCGAAAGCGAAGACAACTGCTTCACCGCCATCCCCATCCTGACCGAATGGATTGACTCCCACATCGCGTTGGCCGTTTGGATGGGCCGTTTAACAACACAGTCAACAACACACAGTTTGCATTTGGAGAATGACTATGAAAATCCGTTCTATCGCCGCGATCGCACTGGGTATCACCGCCGCTTCTATGGCTGCGCTGCCGATGGCCGCTAATGCCCAAAACGCCAGCACCGACTACAACTACGTTGGCGCAGGCGTCGGCATCGGTGACGACATTGGCCTCTCGATCAACAGCAAGGTAACGGTCGCTGACAGCGTCTCGGTGCGCCCCGGGGTCATCAGCGACCTCGACTTCAGCGACAATGGTGAAACCGTCTTTCTGCTGCCTGTCACCTACGACTTCAACCCCGTTACCGAGAACGGTCGTCTGCTGCCCTACGTGGGTGGCGGCCTGGCAGTCTCGACCGAAGGCTCTACGTCCGTCGGTCCTATGCTGACCGGTGGGGTTGACTACCGCATCACCGAGCGCATCGTCGCCAATGGTGCTGTCAACGTGTCGTTCTACGACAACACCCAAGTCAACGGCTCCGTCGGTCTGGGCTACACCTTCTAGGCCC
>PYEQ01000826.1 GCA_003017785.1 filamentous cyanobacterium CCP5
GGGGCGGTGGGGGCGGATGCGGCCGCGGTCGCGGCGGCTGGCTCCGGCGCCGGGGCGGCGATACCGCCGTTCCCGGCGGCACTGCTGCCTCCACCCTTGCTGGCGGCCTGCTGTTTGGCCGCCTCAATTTCGTCTTCGGTTTCAGCCAGGAGGGCGATCGCTTCTCCCACTGGAGCGGTGTCCCCTGCTTCCACCACAATGGCCGCCAGAATACCTTCGTGGAAGGACTCTACGTCCATGTCGGCCTTGTCGGACTCCACGATCACCACGGTTTCGCCTTTCTCCACCCGATCACCCGGAGATTTCTCCCAGGAGACAATCTTGCCTTCCGTCATGGTCGAGCTGAGGGCGGGCATGAAAACTTCGCGGATCATGGGGGTGACTTCCGAAACGATGCAAACAACAGGTGGGGCCGATGCCAAGGATTTATTGTATCCCCTCAGGCTTACAGCTCACCGCGAATTTCTTCGATCACACCGTCCCGCAGCAGAACTTCGACCTGCAGCTTTTTCACCAGGTTGTCGCCCATGGCGACGTTGAAGAAGCTCTCAACTTTGCCCTGATCGACCTCTTGATCGAGCTCTAGGGTCTGCACCTGCTGGAGCTGCTGGAGGGCCTGATTTTTTTGCTGGAGCAGCTTGCTTTTATCTTGATTGAGCCGATTTTGAACCTCACTAATCTGCTGCTTGAGAGCGGAATTGTCGGGCTGGGATTCCGACTGTTTTTGAAGCTCACCAACGGTGCGCTGGCCCTGCATCTCCAGCTGCTGGAGACGGCTGTCTACCTGGTTGATTTGGTTTTGGAGCTGCTTTTGGGCCTCTTCTTTCCAGAGGGGAGTCACCACGGCTTTGATGTTGACGACTCGCTTGAGCAACAGTTTGGATAGGGTATCTTCCATGAATCAGTTAAGGTAAAGAACTTACATTGATCTCGTCATTCAAGGGGATTTCAGGGCCAGCAGGACGATTTTGCCTCAGGAAACGACAGTCCTGACCCTGGACGGGGCATTCGCCCCTAACCGGGAACTCACCGATGATGAACCGCAATGATTCTGGTCGCAATCGCGACTAGTTGGTATTTACCTAAGGTTTATGGAAAACCAATTCTAGGCAAACATCGCGTCGATCATACCGCGATACCGTTCCGTGACCACAGGCCGACGGACTTTCAAAGTTTGGGTGAGCATGCCATTTTCCATGGAGAAGGGTTCGCTCAGGAGTTGGAAGGGGCCAATGCGATCGTCGGGGCGATAGCCAGGGCGATCTTTAACTTCTCGGTTGAGTTCGGCCCGGATCAGTTTTTGGATGCGATCGTCCTCAAAGGTAATCGCCCTCGGGTCAGAGGCGGGTTCTCCGGGGCCCACCAGCTGCAATGACTGATTATCGGCCCACCGCTGGAGGGCCTCCAGGTTTGGCACAATCAGGGCCCCCAGCGATCGCTGGTCTTGACCAACCACCATGATCTGGTCGATGTAGGTACTGCGGGCGCAGGCGTCTTCGATGGGCTGGGGCTCGATGTTTTCACCGTTGCTGAGAACAATAGTGTCTTTGGCGCGACCGGTGAGCACCACGTTGTAGTCCTTTGTGATCCAGCCCAGGTCACCGGTATCGAACCAGCCCTCCGAGTCCATGACCTGGGCGGTGGCGTCAGGATTTTGGTAGTAGCCTGCCATGATCTGCGGGCCTCGGGCCACCACCAGTCCTTTGGTGCCCTGGGGCAGAGGCTGACGGGTTTCGGGGTCGATAATGCGAACCTCGGTGTCGGGGATGGGCTGACCGGAGGCTCCCCGCAGGTTGCGCCAGGGCCGTCGGGCGGAGAGCACCGGTGAGGTCTCGGTGAGACCGTAGCCGACAATCAGGGGCACATCGATAATTTCGAAAAATACGTCGATGTGGCGGGCCAAAGAGCCCCCGCCGCTGATGAACTGCTTGACATTGCCGCCGGTAGCCTGGCGGACCTTGCTATAGACCAGCCGCTTGCCGAGCTGGTGGAGGGGCCAGAGCACCGCTGCCGCCATCCCAGCAACCGCCTTCTTCAGCGGCGACGGGTTGGGCTCATCTAGCTTGAGGTCCTGGTAGCGCCAGAGGTTAGCCACGTAGCGCTGGCTCAGACCAAGGAAGGTGAAAATCAGTTTTTGCTTGCCCTCTGGCTGTTCGTGGAACTGCTTTTGGGCGCCTTCGTAAATGGACTCCCACAGGCGGGGCACCCCCACCATGTAGTGG
>PYEQ01000827.1 GCA_003017785.1 filamentous cyanobacterium CCP5
GGGCAGTGTTTTACTCTAGCTAGTTCCAGGATGGCGAACGGTCGTATGGCCATCGCCCGCAGGCGGCCCGCGCAGACGGCCTGACCTTCGTGCGATTGCTACATAGGCTAGCCAGCTAACCCGGCATCGATCGGCACCCTTACCGTCAAAAGAGCTCTATTCAAGAAGTAGGGGCTGCTTAGTTCAGGCAAAATCTGACAATGCAGACGATTCATTGGAAGATTCATTTAATGTTTACAAAACCCTTGCCTAAAGTTAAAGTACTGTAAAGTGAGCCGTGCAGGCGAATATTTGCCTCTTGACGGTCGTCATTCGAGTTCACGGCGTCGGGTTCTACCCTTTAGAACCTAGTAAGGCGACGCAGCCACAATCTGGAGCACTCTGATTACCATCGCTACTCTAAAGGAGCTACCTTCAGTTTGGTTTCACTAAAGTAACAGTGGTTACATAATGGCAGTTGCGTAGTAGACAGATGTAAAGCCTGTCAACAAAGCCTATCTAAAGGTATAGGGTACGTTACAAGGCTTTGTATAGCATTAAACATAGCTACTAGTAATTTTGGCTAGGCTAGTTCTACCTTATGTTCCACTTAATAAGAATCTAAACTTTTACAGCAGGCTCTCCCGCAGATTAGGTTACTCAATCCGCTACTCTACCGGTCGCTAATCAGCCCTCAATGTTGTGTGGCTAACACGCTGGAAGTTGCGTAGGTAGTAGCATAATTGTCCTCCATGAAACTCGTGCCCCCTCGCCCCTATGAATTCTGATAAACAGTTGAGAATACTTTATTCTTCAGGTCCTGTGGATGCTACAAGCGTCTACATGCATTGGGTTTTAGGCCAGGATGATCCCTCTCACTTTGCAATCACCTACGCTCAAAACTTTTACGAGTTAGCCAGTAAGCTCAATGCAAAATCCTGGTTGATTTCGTCAAGAGATAAGCAGGGGCTGATTCAAGATAAGAATTTTAAGATCGAATTCAGGTCCTTAAAGCATCATTTTAGAAGCAGCATTGCTTACTTTGCCGGTCAGTTTTGGTCGGGCTTAAGGCTAATTGTCTCAGCGCTCCTGTTCAGAACTGACATTTTGATTGCTACTCAAGATAGAACCTTCTGGTTTCTCCTGAGTATTCTTCCTTTGTTTGGGATCAAGATTATTCCCACCATTCACTGTACCCTGTGGCCTAAGTACAAGCGCCGCACCACGGTGCAGAAAATCATCCACAAGCTGAACGGCTGGTTCTTTCAGTACGGCTGTGTAGAAATCTGCGTCGTTTCCGAGGATATCCGAGACCAAATTGTCAAGCTTACCAATGGCAGAAGTCGCCCTATTCGAACTTTTGTTCCCACCTATAGAGAAGAGTTTCTCGACGATATTAAAATCCGGAGCTACGACGCCGACGTCGATACATTTAAGGTCCTATTTGCTGGCAGGGTGGAAACGAGTAAGGGCGTTTACCTGCTCCTAGAGGTTGCCAAGAAGTTTATCGCTGTCCAGCCCAACTGTATCTTTAACGTCTGCGGCACTGGTGGTGAGGTAGAAAAGCTCAAAGCCGCTGCGTTGGAAGCTGGACTTGCTAAGCACTTTGTTGTGCATGGTCACTGCAAGCGAGATAAGCTTCGCCAAATGTACGAAACATCTCACGTTGTGGTGGTGCCAACCACTAAGGACTTTGTTGAAGGATTTAACAAGGTTGTGGCAGAGGGTGTAATCGTAGGGCGACCCATCGTTACCTCATCGGTCTGTCCAGCCCTATCGGTAGTCAGGGATGCCGCCGTGGAAGTCACTCCTGATGATGTGGAGGAGTACTTCAAGGCAATTTTGAGGTTGGCGACCGACAAAGATTTTTATGCGCAAAAGCAGAAGAATGCGATGGCCTTAAGGAAGCAGTTCTTCTCGTATTCCAAGAGTTGGCAAGCCCAGGTTGGCAGCGTTGTTCAAAAGATCTGCAGAGACACCTCGGACTCTAGCGATACGTTTGATTTTGAAAGCTACAGGCGAGAATTAGCCAGCCGTACCTCGTTAACCACTGACTCAGAACCGGTTTTGCCCCGGAAGCGCTAAGGGTCTACCTTACTCTTCATAAGCAGAACGCCTCAATGGTTGATTGCAGGGTGCGTCATTGCCTGACGTGATGCACCCTGCCTAGATTCTGCGGTGCGCTGAGCTATGGGCCAGGCTATGCGAACGCCACAACACGTCCTTTGGCGCTGTCTAACTA
>PYEQ01000828.1 GCA_003017785.1 filamentous cyanobacterium CCP5
CTTGGCCGACAGCCTGGTGGCACCATCAGACTATGTGCTGGTGCGCCGACTAGAAGAACTGGGCAACTCCCTGGCCGATGTAGCTAGCCGTCTGCAGCAGCTCGAAGCCCAGGGCAGCACCGTGATTGCCATCGAGCAGCCCTACCCCGGCCCAGCCTCAGAGCACCCGCCCAGTCCCCAGCAACTGATTGCCCTCTGGCACGAAGTACAGCTAGCCCAGCGCAGTCGTCGGCTGCGCCAGGGTCATGCCCAAAATCGGCTGGAGGCGTTGCCTCCCCCGGGCAGGGCCCCCTATGGCTATCGCCGCGGCCAGGGGCGCTACGTGATTGATCGGGCCGCCGCTCCCGTCGTCAAAGGCTTTTTTGAGCAGTTTTTGCTGTACGGATCCCTGCGCCAGGCCGTGCGCTACCTAGAAAAAAAATTCGGTCGAAAAATTTCCGTCTCTACCGGCCAGCGCTGGCTCACCCATCCGGTGTATCGGGGGGATTTGGCCTATGGCGACCAGCAGGTGATTCGAGACACCCATGCGGCGATTCTATCCCGGGACGAAGCGGCCCAGGTGGACCGCCTGCTGCGTCGCAATCGCCGTCTGCCTCCCCGTACCGCTAGCGCCCCGCGATCGCTAGCGGGTCTAGTCAGCTGTCAGGCCTGCGGTTCCGGGCTGAAGGTATCCCGGGTGAAAACCCAAAAGCGGGACTATCTGTATATGACGCCGAAGGGGTGCGATCGCAGCCCAAAGTGCCGGTCCATTGCCTACGATGGGATCCTGAAGGCGGCAGTAGAGGTGATTTGCCGCGACCTGCCGAAGGCGGTAGCAACTCTAGAAATGCCCGATCTCGATCAGCAAAAGCAGGCGCTATTGGCGCAAGTGGAGGAAAAGCAGGCGCTGCTTGAACAACTGCCCCAATTAGTGGACCAAGGCATTTTCGATGCTGCAACAGCTCAATTGCGGGCCTATCGCCTCAAGGGCGAAATCGCGGGACTCCAGCAGCAGCAAACTCAGCTACCCCCCGTAAACCTGCGAGAACTGGCCCAGTCGGTTTCGATTCCTCAGTTTTGGTTCGACCTCTCCGAAGCCGAACGGCGCTTTTTCTTTAGAGAATTTATTCGCAGCATTCAGATTATTCGCAGTTCGATCCCAGATTCAGGATCCTGGAATGTCCAGGTTGAATTTGTCTTTTGATCGAACGATAGGGCCATCCCCTGATTAGCAACCTCCCTCAACACCTAAGCGCAGGCGCAAAATGAGCAGGCTTTGTCTCCTCTCCCACGGGGGCTAGGTCACTGTTCATGTCTATCCCTAGACTCAGCCTTTTTTCAGACAGTCTCGTTATCGTTTGTCCGTAGTTCCTTCCATCAGGTTCTCATCGTCATGACTTTTCCCAAAAACGACCTTATCACCTTTCTACGCCACGAATTAGCCGTCCCCATCGACGCTATCAAGCTGGGGCTACGCCAAACCGGCAGCGCCGAAAATCTACTGCCCATGGTGCTCTGGCAGTATGGACTGGTAACAACTCGGCAGTTAGAGCAGATCCTGGACTGGCTCGAAACCCGATTTCAGCAAGGGTCTGAGCCGATTGCTTAAGCCGTTTTCTCGATCGCCTTTCGCGACTTCGGAGACAGCAAAGCCGGTAGCTATCTTTTCAATCTGATTCAGACGGGGAAAGCCGGGTCGCTTTCTGCTGGCCTGATGTGCAGTCCAGCCTGGTGCTGCCTTGGAAGTCGTGATAGGCATCACCCCAACCGCTGATAACAAACACCGATACAGCCCAGGAATCTAAACCCCCGGGG
The DNA here is from genome assembly GCA_003017785.1 of filamentous cyanobacterium CCP5. Lineage (GTDB taxonomy): Bacteria > Cyanobacteriota > Cyanobacteriia > Phormidesmidales > Phormidesmidaceae > CCP5. Next base: position 1,795 of record PYEQ01000828.1, read on the forward strand.
CTGTTTGCTTATTTAGCGACCCCGAGACATTTAGGGCCCCAGAGACAGCCTTAACTTCTGCCTAAGTTCTGACCTAAGTTCCTAATTTTCGCTGGTTCAAGGCGATCGAAAATTGCACACTGTATCCAACAGCAAACACAAGGAGCCCACACCATGAACACCACTACTCGCGCCCAGCGCCGCCAAGCCATTCAAGAACGGATGTTGAAGAACCGCAACCTGTTGGGCAAAGTCGAGTCTTGCCCTGAGCCCACCCAAAACCCCATTCTGTAGCCACCGTCTCTCACGTCTGCTTGAGTTCCAGCCTAAGTCGTCAATTTTCCCTGGTTTCACTCGACCGAACATCACCCACTGTATCCAACAACAAACACAAGGAGCCCCACTATGAAACTCTCTTTCCTCGGCAAGTCCTACGAAACTTCCACCC
>PYEQ01000829.1 GCA_003017785.1 filamentous cyanobacterium CCP5
CCGTTGAGATCGACACCCTCTCCTACAAAGAAGGGGCCGAAGCGGTGCACTGGAGCTGCGACGGCTCCACCCAGTTTGAGCTCAGCGCCTCCGATCGCAGCACCGTCGGCACCACCATCACCCTCACTCTGATGGAGGGCGAAGAAGAATATCTCGAACCCGCCCGCATTCGCCAGTTGATTAAGACCTACTGCGACTTCATGCCGGTGCCGATCAAGATCGAGGGCGAAGTCGTCAACAAGCACGAGGCCCCCTGGAAGCAGTCGCCCAGCAGCCTCACCGACGAAGATTATTTAGAGTTCTACCGCTACCTCTATCCTTTCCAGGAGGATCCGCTGCTGTGGATTCACCTCAACACCGACTACCCCTTTGTGGTCAACGGCATTCTCTACTTCCCCAAGCTCAAGCCCGATATCGACATCACCAAGAGCAGTATTAAGCTCTACTGCAACCAGGTGTTTGTCACCGACAACTGCGAGGAAGTGGTGCCCCGCTTTCTGCTGCCCCTGCGCGGCGTCATCGACAGCACCGACATTCCGCTCAACGTCAGCCGGAGCTTTTTGCAGGGCGATCGCACCGTCCGCCGCATCGCCGACTACATCGCCAAGAAAGTCGGCGACAGCCTCAAGGCCCTTTACCGCGACGACCCCGCCAAGTACATCGCCAGCTGGCAAGACCTGGGCAACTTCGTCAAGTTTGGCTCCCTCAACGACGACAAGTTCAAAGAGCAGGTCAAAGATATCCTGATCTTCCGCACCACGGCTAAGCTGGGCAAGGCGGAAGAAGCCCCCAAGGTGGAAGTCCAAACCGACGAGGGCGACGCCTGGGCCGAAGTTTCTGAGGCTGCCAAGCCCGCCACCGACGCCAAGGGCAACTTCTACACCACCTTGCAAGAGTACCTGGAGCGCAACAAAGACAAGCACGAAAACCGCGTCTTCTACGCCACCGACGAGGTCTCTCAGGCCACTTACATTGAGCTATTTAAGAGCCAGAGCCTAGAGCTGCTGTTCATGGATTCGTTCATCGACACCCACTTTATTCCCACCCTGGAGCGGGAGTATTCGGACGTGAAGTTTGTCCGGGTGGATGCTGACCTTGACGACACCCTGCTCGACAAAGAGAAGCAGAGCGAAATCGTTGACCCGGCCACCAACAAAACCCGCGACGACCAGGTCAAGGAGATGTTTGAAAAGGCGATCAACCGCCCCCGCGTGAACGTTAAACCCCAGGCGCTCAAGGGCGAGGGTGCGCCCCCGGCCATGGTGCTGCTGCCCGAAGAAGCCCGCCGCATGCAGGAAACCATGGCGATGATTCAGCAGCAGGAGATGCAGTTCCCCGACGATCACGTGCTGATGGTGAATACGGCCCATCCGCTGATTCAAAACCTGCTGGGCCTGAGCCAGAGCACGATTATCGGGGCCGACGGCGGCAGCTCCCCGGCGGGCGATATGGCGACGATGATCTGCAACCAGATCTACGACACGGCGCTGATGGCCCAAAAGGGCTTTGATGCCGATGGCATGAAGGCCTATGTGGAGCGATCGAACAAGCTGCTGACCAAGCTGACCGAGCGATAAAAAACTCCTTCTGTAGCCAGATCTCCGGGTTCTTGAAGAACCTGGAGATCTTTTTTGCTCATGTAGGAATTACTATGCTCAACCCGAACGGCTAATACTAAATCCTACTTGGATACCCCCAATACCTCTGGGCGAATGCCATTCGCCCCTACAGGTTGGCCTTTTAGGAATCGGGGGTTTGTGATTCGGATTTGGTATAACGACCTCGCAACTGCCCATACCCCTCCGTCAAAACCGCCTACCTTTTTGATCAGCGGTTGCTGTAGAGTTTCAAAAACTGAGCAGGTGTCAAAATCTCTACCCACTCAAAGGGGTGAAGCACCAGCAGATCTTGATCGCCAGTAATCAAGTATGCAGCAGTAGCAGCCTTAGCTGTTGCCAAAATTTTTTCATCTTTTGGATCTCTGAGCTGATCGACTACGATTTTGCCAATTTCGATGCGCTCTGACAGGGTTCTTGCGATCGCAGCTAAGCCCGCTGCTGTTTGACGCCTTTGCTGAAGTCGGAGCTGCAATTTCTGACGGTGCAATGTAGTAACCAACTCAAGCTCAAGCTCCGCTGAGATATAGCTGATAACCTTTTTGCCACGAATGAGTTGAATTACCTCAGTAGGTGGGCCACTCCACAGCAGGCCTGAAATC
>PYEQ01000830.1 GCA_003017785.1 filamentous cyanobacterium CCP5
GTTTAAAGGGATTGTGTGCCCTAGGATTTTGTTGATTCTGGGCAGGCGTTTGCTACGTTACTAGGAGACTTAAGACCCATGACTTCAGAGGCTAATTCTGCCCAAGAAACGGCTCTTCAGGTGGAGCTCTTAGAGCAGAGTTTTGAAAAGGTGAAACCCCAGGCCAACGATTTCGTCAGTAGCTTTTACGAGAATTTGTTTACCGACTATCCGGCGGCTAAGCCGCTGTTTGTCCATGCCAACATGGCCGAGCAGAGCAATAAGCTCTTAGCTTCCCTGGTATTCGTGGTGGAGAACCTGAAGAAGCCTGGAGCCCTGACGGAAGCGCTCAAGGGACTGGGAGCCCGCCATGTGAAGTACGGGGCGCTACCCGACCACTACCCGCTGGTGGGCAACAGCCTGCTGAAGACCTTCGAACAGTACCTCGGTTCTGACTGGACACCCGAGACCAAGCAGGCCTGGGTAGATGCCTACGGTTTGATCACCGAAGTCATGCTGGAAGGGGCAGACTATTCTCCAGGAGCAGTACAGCTTGAACCCCCTGCATCTGAGGTGGACGAAGCCACTGGCCTGAAAATTGCGCTGCTGGAGCAAAGCTTCGAGAAGGTGAAGCCCCAGGCTAACGAGTTTGTGGGCAGCTTCTACGAGAATCTGTTCACCGACTATCCGGCGGCCAAGCCTCTGTTTACCCACACCAACATGAAAGAGCAGGGCAATAAGCTGCTGATGTCTCTGGTGTTTGTGATTGATAACCTGCGTAAGCCTGGTGAGCTGACCAATGCTCTGAAGGGGCTGGGAGCCCGCCATGTGAAGTATGGGGCGCTACCCGACCACTATCCGCTGGTGGGAAATAGCCTGCTGAAAACCTTTGAGCAGTACCTCGGTTCTGACTGGACGCCCGAAACCAAAGCTGCCTGGGTGGATGCCTACGGCCTGATCACCGAAGTCATGCTCGACGGCGCTGACTATTCCCCTGAGTCTGTGCAGCTTGAGCCGCCGGCGGCTGCAATGGAAGTGCCCCCGGCCAATATCGGTCCGAAAGGAGCGGCTGGCGTTATCGGTGGTGGCATTGTGATCTTTGTGCTGCTACTGCTGCTGTTTTGATGCCTGCGAGGCCCTGAGGATAGTTCAATGGCACTGAATGGAGGTCGATTCGCCCATTGGCGTTCGATCATCAGTTTTAAGCTGGCGATCGCCCTCGCCTGTATCGCCCTGATCGGCTGGTTTGCCGCCGCCTTTGCCCTCGACAACAAGCAGGTGTTTCTCCCCGGAGAAACTTCCGTGGGTCACTATCTGTTTGAAACCTCCTGCAATTCCTGCCACGAGGGGTTCAAGCCGGTAACCAACGACACCTGCATGCGCTGTCACGAGGCGGAGATGGCGGCAGACGCCCACGGCACCGAGAAGTTCAGGGATCCGCGCTGGGCTGGGGAACTGGCCAGGCTAGAAGTGCTCACCTGCACCACCTGCCACAACGAGCACGTTCACATGTTTGACCGGGGAGTGCATCTCCAACCGGACCTGTGTATGACCTGCCATGAAGGGATTATCACCGGAGATCTCAAGAGCCACGACGGGTTTACCGCCGATGGCTGCTGGACGGCGGGCTGCCACAACTTCCATGACCACCGCTCGATTTCCACCGGCTTCCTTCGGCAAAACTTGGATCAGCCGCCGATGCTGCCGGTGCAGGTACTACCGGAGCGTACCGTGCTCACAGAATCAGAGACAGCGCCAGCCCCTGACCTGGCCCAGGAGTTTCTGGGGGGTGGATCATGAAGCTGGTTCTCTCAGGCCTGCTGAGCCTGCTGCTGCTGCTAGGCTTTGCCGCCCCCGCCTGGGGAGACGCGGTGGATCAGGCCCAGCTGGATGAAACCACCGATCTCTGGCGGCAAAGCGCCCACGCCCTCAATGGGGTCAACTGTTCTAGCTGCCATGAGAATGCCGAAGCTGGCTCTCAGAACGGGGCATTCTCTGCCCATCCCACCTATGAAAGCTGCCAGTCCTGCCACGAGCAGGCGGTGGATACCTTTCTGCTAGGGAAGCACGGCATTCGACTGTTAGAAGGGAAATCCCCTCTGACCCCGGCGATGGCGCGACTGCCCATGCAGCCCGACGCCCATAACCGGCAGATGACCTGCAACACCTGTCACGACGTGCATTCGGTGAATACGGTGCACGCGTCGGTCGGCGGCAAATAGTTCTGCATGGCTGGAG
>PYEQ01000831.1 GCA_003017785.1 filamentous cyanobacterium CCP5
CGTGGGGATAGCGGGGGCGTGGGTCACCTACCAGCCAGATAGGCGGCACCATCGTGGCTTCGTAGCCCTCGATTTCGTAGCAAGTGCCCGGCTGATCGACCGGCTCGACGAGGGTGCCGGGCAGGTATTCAAACAGCTCATCCCAGTCGATGGGCGAGTCTGGCGGTGAATCCACCGCCAAGCCTTCTAGTGAATCGGGATGCATTAGACGTAAAAGTGACTTTTGTGCAGCACGGTTTCGCCGTGGTCAGGCACCCAGGCGACCCAGCTATCGGGCGATGCCTGGCAAAGCAGCTTGGCCTCGTCGGCGGCATACTCGTTAGGTAGATGAGTCAGCTTTACCCAGGTGTCGCGGGTATAGGTGATATGGCAAACGGGCTGCCAGCTCAAATTAGTTTTTGCGCCAGGTTGCGAGTAGAGTTGCGGAATCATAGGTCGCCTTAAACAGGATCATGCAAATGGCGATGACCTCTTCAGCAAAAACGAAGAAGGTCAGCCAGGCATTTCTGTATTCATTTTTACAAAATAGAGGCGACATGCCGCGATCGCGCTAGATAAATTCACAAACCATGACTTAACTGCGCCAAAACCCCTCGTGCAAGGCCACAATCTCGGCCTCTACCGCCGCGATCGGCCCCCAGACCTGAATGGCTTTCTGGCCGTGGTCAAAGATATAGCGGCAGGGCACATCCAGGGTTGGATTCGCCGCGTGGCTGCCGGTCATCCTCAGCAGCTGCCGCTCCGAAATGCCGTAGACCAATCGCCCCACGTTGGCCCAGTACTGCGCCCCGGCACACATGACGCAGGGCTCAACCGTGGTGTAGAGGGTGCAGCCCCACAAAAAACTGGGTTCAAATTCAGCATGGGCGTGCCGCATCAGGGTTGACTCGGCGTGGTTGAGCGTATCTACGTTGCCCTGCTCTAGCAGCACGGTGCTGTGGTCGGGGGCTACCAAAATTGCCCCAAAGGGATGATGCCCCTGAGTCAGAGCCGTCTGAGCGACCTGGTTGGCCCGCCGCAGGTGCTCAACCATCTGGGCAGAGGTGGGGTTGGCCATAAACTATCTCACCAGCAAGAAAACAATCATAGATGGTGCTTTCCAATTTAGTGAGATTTCGCTTGGAGAAGATTTAGATCCCCCAGTTTCTGGTTGTTTAGGTCTGCCTCTGTCACCTCTTTGATAGGGAATTCGAGGGAGAATTATCGAGATGTACTCCACCAGAATGGAACCGCTTTAAGAGGTTTCATTCTGTTCTTGAGCTGTACTTGAGCTGTAACAGAGGTGAGACGTTTGTCGGAAGTCGGGTTAAAAAAGACTCTGACTATTGATGAATAACGGGTGGCAGAAAACTCTCTAACCTGTTAGACAAAGCGGGCTAATCAATGCTTTATATCAAAGGCCAGCTCAAGCTCTGGAGTTTTTTCCGCTGGTGAAACTCTGGTTTTGGGCTGGGACTTAGCTTAGCTCTTACCGTGTTAAAGCTGTTTGCCCGCACAGATTGTGTTGTTTGTTCTCAGGAACCCGAATTATGAAAATGAGTACTTTGTCAAAATGGATTGGGGCCGGTGCTCTTGCCGTCAGTCTGGCCGCTCTGCCCTCGCTCCACATGCCTGCCCAGGCCACTGTGGGTGAACCCGTCGTGCCCAGTGAAAACGTTGTCGCCGAGGACGATGGTTTTGACTGGGGCTGGCTAGGGCTGCTGGGCCTGATTGGTCTGGCTGGTTTGAAGGGCCGCGATCGCCGTACAGTGACCACCAGCGATCGCGTCAATACGCCGTCTGATTACACCCATCGCTACTAAAATCGCTGCTAGCTGGTATTTTAGGCGGTAGCTTTAACAGCAACGTTCAATCAAACAATCAGCAGGGGACACCACTCGGTATCCCCTGCTGATTATTTAGAACTGTGAGTTAAATCTAGCTGGTTGGCGGTTGGTTGAGCGCCTGCCGAGCCTGACGCAGTTCGTCGCTGTTGCCCTCGACAATCAGACGGAACTGGCGAGCCAGATCGGGATCTCCTTTGACCTTTTGATCAATGGGCTGACTATCGCGCAGCCCTTTGCCCACCAGCGCACCAAATACTGCACCCGCAATGGTAAAACCAAACACCATGAGGCGGCTGAGGTTTGAATGGGGGTAGTCTCCGGTCATTTGGAAGACTGCAATAATGGTGATAATGACACCCAGTGCGCCGCCCATGAAGCCGCCCATAAAGA
>PYEQ01000832.1 GCA_003017785.1 filamentous cyanobacterium CCP5
CGATTGCGATCGCCATTCAAATTGATAACCCTGGCCCGATTTTCTTTCGTCAAAAACGGTGCTCATGGATGGGTAAACGTTTCACCATCTGGAAGTTTCGGACCATGGTCACCAATGCTGAAGAGCTTAAAAAGCAGGTCAAGAACGAGCTGGACGGGCCCTTATTCAAGAGTAAAAATGATCCTCGTATTACTCGTGTAGGTCGATTTTTGCGGCGCACTAGCCTAGATGAGCTGCCTCAGTTCTGGAATGTGCTGAAGGGGGATATGAGCTTAGTGGGCACTCGTCCTCCGACTCCTGATGAAATTGAGCAGTATCAAGTACCAGAATGGCAGCGGCTGAATGTTAAACCCGGAATGACCGGAGAATGGCAGGTGAGCGGTCGCTCTACGGTGAAAACTTTTGAGGAAGTGATTGCTATGGACTTGCTCTACCAGGAGAAGTGGTCCCTTGCCTACGATGTTCAGCTGATTGTCAGAACAGTGTTGATTTTATTCTCCAAACGGGCAGGTGCTCACTAGTCGTCTTCAGCCTGGGCCATCTTTCGCGGGGAGCTCAAGACAATGTGCTAGATAGAGCAAAGCTTCGCTAGGCTGGAAGGGTTAGCCATGGGGAATCCGCCTGTATGTTGGCGAAGCTTTTAGCCACGGGCATTGGTCTGGGCAGCCTGAGTTTTTACGTTGCTGCGTTTTTTTTTCCTGAAGTTCATCGCCGTCATGACTTTTTTTGGAGCGGGGTGGGCCTGTTTTATGCGCTTGTGCTTTGGGTCTGTGCCGGTCGCTTTACCGGGGCCCTGCTGCTGGGGCAGATGGCTAGTGTTGCGCTAGTAGTCTGGCTAGGTTGGCAAACCCTGCGATTGCGGCGAGCCAAGACCCCTGTACTGTTGCAAACTCCGGCCACTGCCGATGCTTGGCGTGGCTTTTGGCAGGAGCTAGCGCATCTATTCGACAGCGTTGCTAATCTGACTCCCCTCGGCCGCTGGCTGCCTTCCCTGGAGAAGCAATTTTCTCCTGAGACCGGTGATGGCTCGACCGATAGCCCTCTACGCGCCGCCGCCGTTAGAAAAGTGGGCTATGAATTTGTCGATGATATCAACGTGCAGGAACCGCTGCCGCGTCCGTCCCAGCAGCAATCTATGGCTGCCGGGTCCTTTGGTCTAGCCCAGAAATCCAGCAGTCAGAGGATTTCTACCTCTGCGGCTCCCCCACGGCCACTTCAAACTCCTAAAGCAGCCTCTAAGGCTTCTGCGCGCAAGCCAGCAGGTATTCTCCAGACGGGGATGATTCTCAAGGGTTGGGTTGTGGATGTCGTTAAATCAATGGGCTCTAAGCCTTCTCGACCGGTTATCGAGATCCCCCCCCGTGAGCCCAACGCCAAGGCTGATAAGCCGACGCCCCAGGGAGCCGAGCCAGTGCCCCAGGGAGGTGAGTCAGTGCCCCCTGAGGCTATTGAAGCTGGGGATGAGGCTAACTGGTCTGAGGATGCAGCAGCTGATTTAAGGGGGCTAGGTGAACCGGGGGCAGAGTCTGCTGGCGATCGCCCCCCACCTAGCCAAGACCAGTCTGTACCAGATTAACTATGCCGGACCTCCCCCTATCCGCCCTGGTTTCAGTCGTTAAGGCTCAAGGGCGACAGCATACTCCATATCGCGGTATCGACCAGCACTATCTTCGCAGCGGACAGTCAGGTAATAAGGCGTTGACGGCTGGAGCCAATCGCGGGCGGTGCGGGTCATCCAGAGTTCATTTTTAAGGATGGTAAAGGCACCGCCCAAGTCATCCAGTAGGGAATAACGGTAGGGGCTGCCAGTATGGCTATCGGCCTGGGGGAAAGTCCCTACCTGGTCAAAGGGCTGGGGCAGGAACGCCATCAGCTGAAGCAGTAACCGTTGCAGTTCTCCTTCGGTTTTGGCTTGCTGGCGGCAGATTTTGCGGACCAGCTGGTGGCGGCTAGCGGGATTGAGTACATCGAAGACAAAATCCTCTAGATATTCCACCTCACTTCCATTAACCCAGGTAGTCAGTTTGGCAGTCGACTCCACCACGGCAGTCTGATTAACCCCATCAGATAGCGGAGGCTGAGCAGGATCGCGCGATGGAGGCGGGTCAGATGGCCGTCGTCCGTTTGGATAAACCGGTGTTGGGTAGTAAACCGCTGTGGGTACTCGAGCGCTGCTGGGACGGAGTTGGGAACCCCCATAAACGCTGCCGCCAAT
>PYEQ01000833.1 GCA_003017785.1 filamentous cyanobacterium CCP5
GACCTACAGCGCCCGGCTGCCTGGCGACAGTTTGTGCACGTTTACCGCCAATGGCGTCACCTCCTACGTGCGGCTGGCCTTTGATATTGGCCCCGAGTCGTCTACCCCCGGTAGTCCGCTGGTGTTTCAGATGAACGATCGCGGTATCGACCCTGAAACCGGCAAAACCACCTGGGGACCAAAGATGGGGCCATTTCGCCTGTTGAAGCAAAGCGCCTTTGCTCTACCGGAATAAGGTGCTGATAAAGGGGGCTTTTTCCCTGCTTGCAGCGCGGCTATCGGTGTTACCCTAAAGCGATGTCCGAGGCTCTGGGGCTTTGCCTTAGGGGCGATCGCACAGCGTTCTCTAGGAAAATTGTCCCCCTTGTCGCTATATTGCACTGGCCCGGTGACTCAGGAATAAGCTGATTGAAAGTGTCCTGTTGAAGCCGACGCTTGCTTGTACCCACCGAATCCACCCCCGCTCTCTAACCCCGCCCCTTCTAACCAAATCCGTATGGAGATCGATATCCTCATTTTGACCGTGTACTTCATCTGTATAGGCTACGTGGTCTATAAGATGGCGCTGTCGATCGAGGAGGAGTTAGAAGACCAGGTAGTGCTGGTGCCCGATGCCGCCAGCCTGGAGAGTAGCGTGCGATCGCAGATGGTGCGCCAGGGCTTTGCTGAAACCACGGCCGAGGTGCTAGCTGGGGTAGAACCTTTGGGTAAAGCCGTCTCGCTGCGGCTGACGGTGCCCGAACCCCGCAGCCTAGCGCCGCCGGAGGACCGGCCCGAAACGCCGCAGATCGGTCAGATTGTGGTGCAGGTGCTGCCCCAGGGGCCGCATCCGCTGCAGCCTATTCAAGGGCTAACGGTGAATGTCATCAACCAGAGCAAGGCCCTGCAGGTCATTATCGATTGGGATCGCAGCTCCATTAGCCGCATAACCAGCGAAATTCGCCGGGTGATTCGCCAGACCCCCGGTATGCGGCTTGACCTGGCCCTGCCCCAGGTTGCCAGCGTAGTCAACCCCAACCAGTACCTCAGCACCGTTGTCACCAGCGAAGACTGCTTTGGCCGCAACGCCGACACCCAGGTGCTGCAGCAGGCCGCTCCAGCGATAGATATCCCTAAGATGGCCAACCTCAAAGCACCCATGCGGAACTACTCGCTCGATCTGGTGGTACAGCTCAAGCCGTTTAGCGATCGTGGTGGTCGGCCTGTCATGCTGCTGCTGCCCTTTCGCTTTGCCGTCGAGCCCCTGCCTGCCAAGGCCGCCATTCCCCTGGTGAACTGGATTTTGAAGCGCTAGTGGGGGTGACTTGGCGCTGAGGCTCAATCGCCTGGTGGCCAATGGCGATGAGGTGCCCGATCGGCTGGTAGAGTATGTGCAGCACCAGTGGCAACGGCCATCGGTACGTGCTTGGATAGAGCAAAGTGCAGCGCTAGCCTAACGATTGACCGGGGCTTGAGGTGGACCCTTTGCTCAACCTAAAACGTCTCTGAGGAACCGGTAATGGCCACTCGCCTCTGGAGCTTTCTCACCGCCGACATTCGCGACCTGGCGCTCGATGCGACCAGGGGCGCTGCCGATGCCGCCGATGTCATGCTGGGCCTGGCCGAAATTCTTGCCGAAGAAGATGCCAGCCTGCAGAAACTGGCGCCGTTGGTACACCAGCTTGACTCCCTGCTGGCCGCGCTGAACGCGCCTTTGGGCAAGCTGATACGCTCACCTCGACCGCTGGGCTCTATCGGTACCGGACTGCTGAAGGTTTACCTGGAGGCCACTCAAAAAGAACCCACCCTGGCCCAGTCGGTTGCCCTGATCAGCCAGGCCGCATATCTAGAAAGCTTTCGAGAATTTGTTAAGCAGCATCCCAAAGTCGAGCAGTGGCTAGTAGCCAAGGACGGTACGCCCCAGGCCAAAACGATTACCCTCGAAATGAAAGCCCTGGGAATCTTTGAGCTCAGCGATCAAGACGCTCGCCTGGCTACACTCCACTTTCAGCAGTCGGCCCTGGCCGCAGCGTTTAACAACGCCCTGAGGGCACGACTGGTGCAGCTCGGCATTGATGACCTTAAAATGGCTAACCGAATCGTCGAAGTCATTGCTAAAAACACTAATCGACATATGAAAACAGCGATTGCCGATGCCGAGACCTACCTCAACCTCAGGGTAGAGTAGGCCTGAACCTACCAGCAAAAACAGCGATCGCGCCCCTCAGCTCTGCGT
>PYEQ01000073.1 GCA_003017785.1 filamentous cyanobacterium CCP5
TCCCCCCGGCATCCCCTAGTCCTCTGGTGTTAGAGGTTAGCGATGACCCTCCCGACAGGCTCAGGCTGCCGGTGTTGATCGCAATTGTGCCTCCATTGTTGTTCGAAAGAGTGCTACTGGTGGCACTTGACGCCTCTAGGGAGACTGATCGCCCAGCCTGGAGGGTAATCCCTCCCGATCCTATAAACACCGCATTATTGATTGGGCTGTTGCGTAGGGCGATCGCATCCTCGGCCGAGATAGTGACGCTGCTCTGGCCACCAAAGGCGGGGGCTGCCAGGGTGGAGTCGTTTATGTCAACTTGGTTGCCGTGAATAGCGATCGCCCCATTTAAGGCCGTAAGGCTAGCAGAATTAAGAAACACGTTCCCCATCTGCCGAGAGGGGCCAAACGCCAGCTGCAAATCCCTCGAGTTACTGGCAGAAACCTGGCTTTCCACCCTGCCCTCGGTAGTGGCCCCTAAAACCAAGCGTCCCCCAGCTGTTCTCAAGATGCTATCTACCCTGACCCTACGCCCAGCCAGCAGTAGGTTTGCCATAGGACTAGCCGACAGAAATCCGTCTTCTTGTACATCAATGAGCCCGGTGGTCGGATCTGAAGTCTGATCGGCTAGCTGATTAAACAGCAGGGCTGAGGGATCGACTCTCACCAGCTGACTAGGCAAGGCAGTGTTGATATTGGCGCTAAAGCGATCGCCATTCACCAACTCGATCGCGTTAGCCGTGGTAGCCAAAAATGATCCGCCTATCCCCAGTCGGGCCATGGACCCAAAAACGATCCCGTTCGGATTCAGCAGAATCAGGTTGGCATTGCCGCCTGCGACCGCTAAGGTGCCATTAAGGCTAGAGACATGGCTGCCCGTCACCCGGCTGAAAATGTGCCTCACGCCAGGGTCGATAAATCGAACTGTGCTGCCGGGTGCCAGGCTAAACTCTTGGAAACTATGGAAAAGGCTGTTCCCTAGGCTCAAACCAGATTCAACCGTAGTGCAGTCAGGACCGCAACTGCCCAGGCTGGTTAGCCCAGAGCTGTCCACCTGGACCGACTGGGCCCATACCGGGTTAGCAAGGAGCGTCAGCCCCCACAAACCGCTACCGCAGAGCCAAGAGGAATTGCGATGGTTCATGAGGGGAAATCATCATCGTCTCGGCTTTGCCCATCTAGGGGAGGGCGAGTTTGATCCGGCCGCGAGGGGCGTCGCACCCGGACAATCACCGTACTTACCAAACTAATCACAAACCTGGCAGTAGTGGTAATCAGAGCGGCGGCTGTACTGCTAACAAAACTGGCGTAGTTAAGGAGGCGGGCGACAGCGTCTGGGACAAACACATAGGTCAAAATCAGCCGACAATTCTCTTCACCCGGCCCTGGATCAAAGGGGGCTAGAGCGATCGCTTGGGGCCCATAGTCCTCTAGCAGGGGAAAAGGGCTAATGCTGGTGATGCTCATATATTTGGGCAGGTTGATCCCTTCCAGGACTGATTCCCCAGCGCCCTGCTCGTAGAGATATAGATGACCACCAGCACCAAAGGTCACAGACAGGTTGAGGTTTGAGGGCTCTTCACCACAGCGAATAGGAATGATTGGACAGGTAACCGCCGGGATTAGTGGAGGTATGGTGTCAACACACAGCTGCAAATCGACATTTAAACTTTGAGGACAGTTCTGGCAGCTGACACTCGTGATTACTATTCTTGCCATTTAGGCACCTCAAGTTAAATGAATTAAGCGCAAGCAATGCCCCATTCTCCCAGGGCTGATGTATCAGGACTCAAGGGAGCCTATCAGAGCCTAAGGCTCAATCCGATAGCTCAAGCTCAGTCGACAGTCTTCTTCTCCTGGACCTGGGTCGCAGGGAGTCAGTTCAATCATCTGGGGAATGGTCTGACGATCACGAGAATTTAGGGCTCTGCTGTAGCTCAATATCCAGATTGTCAGGACAATTTTGACAGCCCACCTTTGTCATAACTATTTTGGCCATGGGGATGGATAGTCTTTTTGAGTTTTCTTATACTTGACAGCCCCTGCGCTGGTCTTGGGTTTGCGCGTCGATGATCGCCTGAGTCTTATTCTCTAAGAGCTTCTAGCTGCTGCCTATTACCCTCGCAGGCCATTTTTGAGACTGAATAGTGCATCACCTAGCCCTTGCTTCGCAGGCTGTAGGTGCCTGATGAATGGGTGGAAAACAGCGAGGGGCTACCCTCCAATAGCTAGAAAATTGCCAGATCCCATTTGGTGTCGTTGAGACCTTCAGCATCTGCCGAGCGATCGCCTTTCATACCAAAGCGGGGTAAGTGCCAGCCAGCATAACCCCCCTCACAAGTTCCTCAGACGGCTGGTTTACAACAGGTCTTGTCGCCGTTTACCAGCACCGAACCACCGTCAGCATGGCTAGCAGAATTGTTATCGACCCGGTTACTCGAATTGAGGGGCACGCCAAGATCTCGATTTACCTCGACGACCAGGGGGAAGTGACCGACGCCCGGTTCCACGTCACTGAGTTTCGGGGCTTTGAGAAATTTTGCGAAGGGCGGCCTTTTTGGGAAATGCCGGCGATTACCGCCCGGGTTTGCGGCATCTGCCCCGTTAGTCATCTGCTGACGTCCGCCAAGGTGGGCGATCGCCTCCTGGCTGTGCAGATTCCCCCCGCTGCCGAAAAGCTGCGACGGCTGATGAACCTGGGCCAGATTATCCAGTCCCATGCCCTCAGCTTTTTTCACCTCAGCAGCCCCGATTTACTCCTGGGCTGGGAAAGCGATCCGGCCCAGCGCAACCTCTTTGGCCTGATGGCCGTGGAGCCAGAGCTGGCCCGCAGCGGCATTCGCCTGCGGCAGTTCGGCCAGAAAATTATCGAGCACCTGGGGGGACGCAAGATTCATCCATCCTGGGCGGTACCAGGGGGCGTGCGATCGCACCTCTCGGACATTGGCAAAGCCGAGATTCGCGGGCAGCTGCCGGAAGCCAGAACCACCATTCTCAAGACCCTGGAGCGGTTCAAGCAGCTGTTGGCAGACCTCGAACGGGAAGCCCACATCTTCGGCAATTTCCCCAGTTTGTTCATGGCACTGGTCGCCCCAGACGGGGGCTGGGAGCACTACGACGGCCAGCTGCGGTTTGTGGACAGTGGCGGCAATATCATCGCTGATCGCCTCGACCCCAGTGACTACCCCAAATTTCTCGGCGAGGCGGTGCAGCCCGACTCCTATCTCAAATCCCCTTACTATAAACCCCTGGGCTATCCCGACCAGGCCCAGCACTGTCGGCTGGAGAGCGGCCTGTATCGGGTCGGTCCCCTGGCGCGGCTGAACGTGTGCGATCGCCTGGGTACTCCCCTGGCCGACCAGGAACTACAAATCTTTCGTCAGCAGGGCACCGTCAACAGCTCTTTCTTCTACCACTACGCCCGACTGATCGAAATTCTCACCTGTATTGAGCGGATCGAATCAGCTCTGGACGACCCGGATTTGCAGAGTGAGCACCTGCGGGGCCGGGCCGATGTCAACCAGCAAGAGGCGATCGGTGTCGGCGAAGCCCCCCGAGGGACGCTGTTCCACCACTACAAAATCGACGAGACCGGGCTGCTTACCCAGGTCAATCTGATTATCGCCACCGGCCAAAACAACCTGGCCATGAACCGCACTGTCGCCCAAATTGCCCGCCACTACATCCACGGCAGAGAGATTCCCGAGCCCATGCTCAATCGCGTCGAAGCCGGCATTCGCGCCTTTGACCCCTGCCTCAGCTGCTCCACCCACGCCGCCGGACAAATGCCCTTGCAGTTGCAGCTTGTGGGTGCCAATGGGGAGATACTGGATCAGGTGTTTCGGTGAGCATTCGCGGTTGCGAACGGACTTCTGTACTTCGTCTCCGATTCGTGAACCGCGCCCCCCAGAGGGCGATCGCGCTATCTCAAATACCGACTCTTTACCTAAGCCACCGGGGCAGAGTTGATACACTAGGGAGAACCAGAATTTCGCTGGCCACTCACTGATCACAGACGACTCATGGTTCCTATGGCGATCGCTCCTTTCTTGACCCTTGGCGCATTTTTGCCCCTGGACAGCCTGATGTCTACCCAGGGCATCATGGTGCTTTTGCTGGTGGCCTATGCCGGGGCGATGTGGATGTTTCTGACTAGCGCCCCTAAGGTTCATACCATCATGGTGTCGGACCTGGAAAATGCCCGCCGGTTCTATGAAGGGATGCTCCGCCTGACGGCTGCCGATGTGCCGCTGCACTATTACTACAACTACGAGCAGACCCTGGGCACCGCCGGCATCGATCCCCTCTATGCTTCTAGCCTGGGCGGTTCCTCCCAGATGAGCGCTCCCGACGGGCTATGGTACCAGCTTAAGAAAAATACCCAGCTGCACGTGATTTCGGGGGCCAGCCTGGGCCATCGCAATCGTCAGCGCCATGTCTGTTTCGACCATGACTGTCTTGAGCAGGTGCTGATGCGGGTGCAGATGAACGGGGTCAAGCATAAGATTCGTCGCGATAAGCCCTTGAATTTTTTGGTCAAAGACTACGATGGCGAAGTGATTGAGATGGCGGAAATCGATAGTTAGCGCCTCTGACTAATCGCCAGGGGGGTTACAACAGCATGCCGTGCCCACTACGAATCTGCTGTAGCGCTCTGGCAGTCGGGGCAGAGGCCAAAAAATTCTAGGGTATGGTAGTAAATCCGAAACTGATGGTCCTGGTGTAGCTGATTCTCCAGTTCATGCACCGGGCATTCGTTGATCGCGATTGAATTGCCACATTGCAAACAGGTGAGATGGTGGCGATCTTCCTGGGTGAGACTGTAGAGGGATTCACCAGTGGG
This sequence comes from filamentous cyanobacterium CCP5, assembly GCA_003017785.1. Taxonomy (GTDB): domain Bacteria; phylum Cyanobacteriota; class Cyanobacteriia; order Phormidesmidales; family Phormidesmidaceae; genus CCP5. The sequence continues at coordinate 4,826 of PYEQ01000073.1, forward strand.
CAGGGTGCGCACCTGGACGGTGCCATCGAGCTTGAGGCCGTCGAGGGAGCGGTAAACCGTAGCCAGGCCGATGGAAATTTCCTGCTGACGCAGTTCTAAATACAGGTCTTGGGCAGAGATGGGTCGCTTAAGGCCCCTCAGCAGGTTGAGGATCTGTTCTTGGCTGCGGGTCCGGCGTACCTTCATCGGCTGTATTCAAGGCGTCTCAACTATTCTACCAACGGGGCGCAGACAGACGGTGGCGGCTTTGGTTTGGGGTAGGATTAAAGGGCCGTTGTCTGCTCAGCTACCTATGCCTATCTATCAGGCCCACATCCATGTCACCCTGCGTCCTTCGGTATTAGACCCAGCGGGGACGGCGGTGCAGTCGGGGCTGAAGCACATGGGCTATGACAATGTAGAACAGGTGCGCATTGGCAAGTTTGTGGAGCTGACGTTGACGGCTGCCGGGGAGGCAGATGCCCGCAGTCAGATTGATCGCATTTGCGATCAGCTGCTGGCGAATCCGGTGATCGAGAATTACCGCTTTGAGCTGAAGGTACTGGCGGAGGCCTAGGGGCAACCAGCGTCAGCGGACAGGTGCATGGCACGGCGCGGGTGAGGGACGAGGTATGAGGGACGAGGGGTAAGGACTACTGTGAAATTTGGCATCATTGTTTTTCCAGGCTCTAACTGCGATCGCGACGTCGCCTACGTCACTCGCGATGTGCTGAAGCAGCCGACGCGCATGGTCTGGCACGAAGACGGGGATCTCTCTGACCTTGACGTGGTAGTCGTGCCTGGAGGGTTTAGCTATGGAGACTATCTACGCTGCGGGGCGATCGCCCAGTTTTCGCCAGCGATGCGGGCCACGGCAGAGCACGCTCGTCAAGGTGGTTTAGTCCTTGGCATCTGCAACGGCTTTCAAATTTTGACCGAGATGGGGCTGCTGCCGGGGGCGCTGGTGCGTAATCGCGATTTGCATTTCATTTGCGATCGCGTTTCCCTGAAAGTCGAGCGCACCGATCAGCCCTGGACCCAGGGATACGTTGCCCAGTCGGTGATTACCCTACCCATTGCCCATGGAGAAGGCTGCTACTACGCCGACGCCAGTACCCTAGAGGAGCTAGAGGCCCACAACCAGGTGGTGCTGCGCTACTGTGCCCCGGACGGCAGCGTTGATGCCGCCTATAACCCCAATGGCTCTCTGCACAACATTGCCGGGATCTGCAACCGCCAGGGCAATGTCATTGGCATGATGCCCCACCCGGAACGGGCAGCCGATCCGCTTTTAGGCGGCACCGATGGTTTGGCGTTATTCAAGGGCCTGCTCAATAACCTGAGGGCGGAAGCAGCCTAGTGTTCTGTAATCTCAATATCCTGACGAGGTTTAGACCGTCTCAGGGGTCTGAGCGAACTGCACAATCACCATGACGCAGGGTTGATCGCCAACCGTGCCCGAGAGATGTCCTTTGCGGCCTTCTTGGTCGGCCTGGGTGCCCTGGTCTTCGCCAAAGGAAATATCACCTGGCCCCATCTCAACGCGGTGGCCGTCCATGGTTTGCACAAACCAGCGTCCCGAAAGCGGAATAATCCACTGGGGTTTCGGATTTTCATGCCAGTCACCAATCCAACCGACCGGCAGCACAGAAAAGACCACCTGACCGCCCGACTGCTGCACCTTACCCACCCACTGGGGCTCGGCCCCCTCAGCAAAACTCTTCTGCTGGAAGCGATCGGTCTGGCGCTGATTTTGATGACTCACGCCGTTTTCATCGGTCCACGCATGCCAGTAGGTAAGCACGGGGGGTGAAGCTGAGTCAGAAGCCCGACTTGGCAAGGATTCTGGGTTCTGAATATTGGCAGAAAGATTCATGAGTAACCCCATCAATAAAACGGCAATAACCATTTGCACAGCCCGCTTTTAGAGATTCGCCAGCCAACAAGGTCCTACTACTAGGAACGCTCCCTACCCCCCTCACTGCCGCTGATCGAGAGGCTTTGACGCCACCTTCTAAGCGGCAGGAACCCCCAACCAGTCTGGATTCATCGCCGTAGCGTCAAACAGGTTGTCCGTCTTGAACGGTTCGAAGGTGCCGGACTGGGCTAGCTCTAAGGTCCGCGACAGCAGCGCCGCCACGGCTTCGGCGTCCATGGGCTTGAAGGTCTCGATCGCCGCGATCGCCTGATCGAGAATCTCCAGGCTGTCGATGCCGGTAATGACGACGGAGGTGGGTAAGTTCAGCGCGTAATGCAGACATTCAATCGGAGCCACAACCCCGCTCTTAAGCAGATGTCCGTCTCCCATGGATTTCATGCCGAGCACCCCAATTTCCCGCTCCAGCAATACGGGGAGGACATGGTGCTGAAAACTGCGAAAGTGAGCATCCATCACGTTCAGGGGCATTTGCACCGTATCAAACTGAAAGTCGTGCTGCTGGGCCACCTCCAACATCCGCAGATGCACGATGGGATCTTTGTGCCCGGTAAAGCCGACATAGCGAATTTTTCCGGCCTGCTGAGCCGCTTTGACCGCCTCGACGGCCCCCGCTGCCGCAAAGATGCGGTCCGGATCTTCTAGCCGGATGATTTCGTGGAACTGCAGTAGATCGATGCGATCGGTTTGCAGCCGCTGCAGGGACTCATCAATTTGCTGCGCCGCCAGTTCTTTCGTGCGGCCATCGATTTTGGTCATCAAAAAGACGCGATCGCGGTAGCCATCCTGCAGGGCCTTGCCCATGCGGATTTCGCTGGCACCGTCGTTGTAATCCCAGCAGTTGTCCATAAAGGTGATGCCGCGATCGATGGCGCCACGGATAATTTTCAGGCTTTCCTGTTTGTCCTGCTGCTGACCAATGTGAAAGCCACCGAGGCCAATGGCCGAGACCTCTTCGTGAGTGCTGCCAAGGGTTCTATATTGCATTTGGAATACCTTGAGGGTGCGCGTTCAAAGCTCTGTAGGCTTGAGGGGACACGGCTGCGCTTTTTGTACCCCAGTAGAAACTCAAATCTTGTCTAAGTTTAAAAGCGGAGTTTCGCCTAAAAAGACAGTACAGTGCTCAATCTGGACTGGGGGTAAAACATTTGCCAGCTTAGTGCGGTGCAGGCCAGGGCTTAAGCCCCTGGTTGATAACATATGACCGGGCTCCCCCGGCTTGGGAAATACTGTAAAGCACCTTATTTGATTAGAACAAAAAGAGCAAAGCCGTTTTAGCTAGAATCAAATTCCACGCAAATTTTGCCCAGAAAAATGAACCATAGCAACTGCTTTTAATACGCTCATGTTGCTCCTGGGGCTCCGGCAAAAACATCATCCCAAAGTTAGATCTGAGGGCTCAATATGCCGATTTTTAGCCTAGCCAGGCAGCGGCGATGGAAAATGCTCCCGCCTTAACAGCAGGATGAAAATTATCCCGGCACAGTTATCCCGGCACAGTTATCCCGGCATAGTTATCCCGGCACAGTAGATAAAAGCTGGAAACGAGCTATCCTAGCCGTCTAATGTCGATATTGTGACCAGTCTTTGGCAGCCCTATGCATTGGTTAAGATCCCTGGCGAACCTGTGGATGCAGCGGATTCATCCTCGGTTGATGACGTTTATTGCGGCGGTGGGAGTCATCTGGTTAGGGATTTGCCTGCTGCTCCTGCTGCTGCTAGCTCACCTATCCGATGAGGTGCTGGACCAAGAAGCCTTCGTGTTCGATGAAACGATTTTGCTGAGCATTCATCAGTGGGCCAATCCAGCTCTCGACCAGATCATGCTGGCCATTACGCAGCTCGGCAACCCCAGCACGGTGATTCCCCTAGCCTGCATCAGCATCAGCTGGCTTTACTGGCGACGCCAATGGCAAATGGCCCTGCTCTTTTTCACTACCTGTTTGGGTGGTGCGGTACTGAGCACGGGGCTAAAGCTGTTTTTTGGAAAAGCCAGACCGCAACTCTGGCCTCAGCTGATTACCGAAACGACCTACAGTTTTCCGAGTGGTCATGCCTTAGGGTCAATGGTGCTCTACGGCCTGATTGCCTATCTCGTGGCCCTCCGATTTTCCCAGTGGGCCAGGTGGATCTACAGCGCAGCGGTGATATTGATTGGCGCGATTGGCTTCAGCCGCCTCTACTTGGGAGTGCATTGGCCGACGGATGTGCTGGCGGGCTACAGCATTGGGTTTCTTTGGCTGGTTGTCTGCACCGCCCTCTTCCGACTCAAATTTACGGCAACAACGGTGAAATATGAATGATTTAGAAGTTGCAGATCTAGAAAAAGGCGCCATTCTTGTTGGAGCCAATGGCTGAGATGAGTCCAAGGGGCATCGCTTAATCATCAGGCCTGCTAAGTTACAGATGAACCATAAAACTACGGGCAGGTAAAAATCGAACGATGACCATTCTTTCCGGCAGCCAGCAAAGGTTCATTTTAGGGATATTACTCCTGGGCCTAGCCAGCTGTGGCAGCGATCCCCAGCTCGAATCTGCGGATCCCGAAGCTCCGGCGCAGCCCACCGCTGAAAGTCCTGCCCCGGCAACCCCAGAACCTACATCGGAACCCCAAGCTTCAGAAGCTGCCGCTGAGGCCGATATCTGGTCGCGGTTGCGCCAGGCCGACACCCATTACTACGTGCTCATGCGCCATGCGATCGCCCCTGGCACCGGCGATCCTGGTAATTTTCAGCTCGATGATTGCTCCACCCAGCGCAACCTATCTGAAGCAGGACGAGAGCAGGCCAGACGCACCGGCGCCGTCTTTAAGGAGCAAAATGTGACGGTGCAGCAGGTGCTCTCCAGCGAGTGGTGCCGCTGCCTGGATACCGCAGAACTCTTGGACCTCGGCCCGGTGGAGCGATTTCCGGCCCTGAATTCCTTTTTTCAAGATCGATCCAAAGGCCCTGAGCGCATCCGGCAGCTGCAGGAATTTATGGTCAACAACCAGGATGATGCGGGCGTGACGGTACTGGTAACCCACTTCGTCACCATCTCCGGAATCGCGGGCGGCGGAGTCTCCTCGGGAGCGCTAGTGGTGATGCAGGTCAACGACAACAACGAGCCGGAAGTCGTCGAGCAAATTGGACCGCTTTAATCGGCGCACGTACAGCAGCTATCCTGACGTTCCGTCAAGGGTATTCCCTGAGATAATTTTGGGATAAGCGCATTTCCCTGCCTGAAAGAAAATAGACAATGCGAATTCTTTTAGTAGAAGACGACAAAAAACTCGCGGCTTCTCTGACTGAAGCATTGTCCATGCAGCTGTATACGGTAGACTGCCTCGGCGATGGCGAATCAGGCTGGGCCCAGGCCCAGGCCCTGACCTACGACTTAATTTTGCTAGATATTACCCTGCCCAAGCTAAATGGGTTACAGCTTTGTCAGCGCCTGAGACACCGCGGGTTTAGCGGGCCTATTTTAATGTTGACCGCCCGCGACACCAGCCTGGATAAGGTCATGGGGCTCGATTCGGGGGCCGATGCCTACATGGTCAAACCCTTTAACTTGCAAGAACTGCTGGCCCAGATTCGTGCCCTCCTGCGACGGGGGCAGGCGGGGGCGTCGGCAGGGATTTTGCGCTGGGGTGAGCTTTCCCTGGACCCTAGCAGCTATGAGGTGATGTATGACCGCAACCCCATCCGCCTGACGCCGAAGGAGTTTGCCCTGATGGAAGCGTTTCTCCGCTACGGTAAACGAGTCCTGAGTCGAGCCGCCATTTTAGAGCAGGTCTGGCCCCTTGAAGAGGTGCCCGAAGAAAACACCCTGAAAACCTATATCAAAAATCTCCGGGCCAAACTGAAAGCGGCGGGAGCTCCCAAAGATTTGATTGAAACGGTTCACGGCGTGGGATATCGCCTTAAGTCGTCGGAGAAATGATTGAGCAGATACTTGAATGACTGTCCTGACGTTCGTCAAGTAAGCATTACATTCTCCACCGTTTCTCCACGTTTTGGCCCCCTAAATCTTCACCTGATCTGTATAGGGTAAACCCAACGTCTAGAGACAACGGGTCTGCAGAAATAACCTCAGGTTTGGCCTGACCTTCGGGGCGACTGAAGGCAGCTAAAACTTTTAGCCTGAGCCTTATTTTACGGAGAATTTTGTAGCGATCGCTGCAATTCTATCACGATTTCGAGTTTCCTGGACCCTGCTCTCAAGCATTTGCCCATGGCCAACACTTCTTCGAAGGAGTCTATTTGTGGGCAAACGTTTGAAAGCAAATGCACTTGACAACTCCAGCTTTGCAATGAGGAAAACCCATGTCAGAAAAAGAACCTTTGCAATGGGCGACGACCGCCGGATCGACTGAATTACTGGAAGCTCCCCCCGAGGCGGCGGCAGTCCAGGGGGTAGACATGATCTACAGCCTGCACGACAAGCCCCCCCTGAGAGAAACCCTTGCCGCTGCTCTGCAGCATGTGCTGGCAGCCTTTGTGAACATCATTGCCCCGGCCATTGTGGTGGGCAACGCCATTGGGCTAGACCCGACCAACACCAGCTTTTTAATTAGCATGTCGCTGTTTATTTCAGGGATTGCCACCTTTATTCAAATCCACAAGGTGGGGCCGGTGGGGTCTGGGCTGCTGAGCATTCAGGGCACCAGCTTTGCCTTTGTGGGCACCCTGGTAACCGTCGGCACGGCAGCGGTGGCAGAGGGGCGTTCTCCTACCCAGACCCTGGCCTATCTGCTGACCATCTGCATGCTGGGAGCCTTTGTCGAAATTATCCTCAGCTACTTCATTGAGCCCCTGAGAAAGGTGATGACGCCCCTGGTCAGCGGCATCGTGGTGGTGATGATTGGTCTCAGCCTGATTCGGGTGGCGATCGTGGCTATGGGGGGCGGCTCCGGGGCGATCGCCAACGGCACCTTTGCCACCCCGCAGAATCTGATGGTGTCGTTGCTGGTGCTGTCGGTGATTGTGGTGCTCAACTGCACCCGCAGCGCCTTCTTGCGGATGTCGGCGATTTTGATTGGTCTGGCGGTGGGCTATCTGGTAGCCTTGCCCCTGGGCATGCTCGACTTTAGCGGCATCAGCCAGCTGCCCTACATCACGGTGCCGGTTCCCTTTCGCTATGGTTTTGGGTTTGGCTTTGCCGGTTTTATTCCCCTGGCGTTTCTGTATGTGATTACCACGATTGAATCCATTGGCGACCTGGCTGCGACCTCGATGCTGGTGGGGGAACCGATCGAAGGCAAGACCTTCCTCAAGCGGGTGAAGGGCGGCATTTTGGGGGATGGGGTGAACTCCCTGATTGCGGCCTGCTTCAACACCTTTCCGAACACCACTTTCAGCCAGAATAACGGGGTGATTCAGCTGACCGGGGTGGGCAGCCGCTATGTGGGCTACTACATTGCCGGGTTTCTGTTTGTGCTGG
>PYEQ01000834.1 GCA_003017785.1 filamentous cyanobacterium CCP5
GGCAGATATGCCTTGGCTTTTTCTATCTCAGCGGTGGTGAGAAAATGTAGAACTGCTTTTATTGACGGTTCATCTGTAGCTGAGTAACAAGTCTGAATCAACGAAATAAATTGAGCGTGGCAGTCCTTCACCCGTTCTGGTTTTGAGGCAGGGCGTGGAATTCCTAAAACATACTCTCCAGTATCGGCAAGAAGCTTAGGCTTCACGCCTACGGTGCGGCCCACGTGGGGAGCGACTATGGGTTGCCCTCGCTTTTGTTCTTTAGACTTAAGAGAGACAAGCCCTTCGTAGTGTCCTTCTTCTGAGAGGCTAATTAGCCATGCGACTTTGGTTTCTCCATACATGGCTGGAGGCAGAGTCATCCGATGGTCGGCGTAGTCTTTGAGTACAGATAAGATCATTGTTCTGGCACCCTCAGTACGCCATTGGTTAGCTGTGCTCTAAAAAATTTGGGTTGAGCCTTGCCCTTGGTAACCGTTGCTCCAGTGTGATCATGGGTGTAATGGGTTATGGTGGCGGCATCCGCTGTGGCTGTAAATTCCATGTCTAGCAGCATCAGCCCTAGTTCATCACTGTGGGCAATCGGTTCATCCTGCGGGTCGGGTTCTGCAAAAAAGGCACTAAACTCACGGGTGCCGAGGTAGGGCTGATGATGGCATTGCCCCCGTTTTACCCGTCGTCGAAACTGATCGCGATATCGCGATGGGCGTATCTAAAGGTTAGGGGAAGGGTCTGTCAGCGACTTTGGGATGGAGGGGAAGAGGTCATCAAAGCGGCCATTGGCCCAGGCCAGTCTGAGCAGCAGGAGGTGGTTGAAGCCATCCTCACTCCAGCGCATTCCGACGCCCTTGAAGCGCTGCTGAATGAGCCATTTACAGGCACTTTCCACCATTCCTGAGCCCAAGGGGAGGCCTAGACGGTCAAACGTTTGGTAGCGAGTGTGCTGGTGGTGACGCTGAAAATAGGCCTGCACCTGTAGCAGGGTGGCAAAGGCAGAGGCAGACCAACCCGGCCAGTGAATCAACTGGGTCAACGTCTGGCGGACCCGGTGGGCTTGGCCATGGCGCAGCAGGTGTCGCCAGCGGCGGAACCAGGCTTGGGCTTCAGCGGAAGTCAGGGTGCCGAAGAGCGCCTGAGTGGCCCGAGCCAGATGACCGGCGGCATGGAAGAAATCGAGGACGGCCACCGCCGAGGCAAAACAGGTGCGGTAGACCCGCCAAAAGCCGCGTCCACCATCGCTGAGCCAGACGACAAGCGGGGCGGTGTCCACGCCCTGGCGGGTCGCTTCGAGTTGTAGCGGTGGGATGAACTCATCAATGGTGCCCAACACCGCCACCAATCGGCGTCTCAGCAGTTGGGGGACACCCTCTCCCGCCCGAGTCATCCGGCTGCCGAGGCGGGCCAGAATGCCCACTTTCACCTCCCGCCACTGAACCTGACCCGCGGGCGTCTTCGGGGTCGGACGAAATGGCACCATGACCCCATCCGCCCCAATCGCCAAAGGCAGGGCCGCCAAGGCGTCATCGATGAGTTCGGGCGTCACCGTCTCGCCGGAGGCTTGAGCGTCCAAGGCCTCCGCCAGAGCGGCCTCGGCTCGTTGCCCCACCTGCTGCACCCAGGTCCACAGGCTAGATGCACTCACCGACAGCCCACTCCACTGCCCTAACACCTCACTGGCCTGGGCATAGGGCATCATCACGCTCAGCAGACAGCCCAAGCGCACCAATTCCTCACTGCTCTGCTGATAGGGCGCAAGGCCCAACGCCTCGTCGAGCGGCACCCGCTGACTCCCAGGACATCCCCGAGGACAGCGACCCACCCGTCGCTTTCAGGCAATCGCACCGACCAAGGTCTGCATTTGCCGCCGCTGATACCCTTTCGAGTGCAGACGACTCCCACAGTGGGGACAGTTTGGCCACGCCTGGGGCGCTTCGGCTCGACGCGTTAGCTCTGCCTCCAGCAGCCAGCAGGCGACCATCAAGCCAAGGTGTAAAGCCGTTATCACCAACGCGGGTAGGGTCCTGGCGGTTGACAACTCGGCTAGACAAGCTTGGGAATCGGGGTGCTCTAGCCAATCCTTCAGTTGGAGCGTTATGCTCATAATTACTATTTTGTGTTGGGTGCAGCGACTATTTTCCCTGCCCCCTCTTTTTTCGGCCTACTCCCCTAACCGCTGGATGCGCCCGATCGCGATATTTGGCCTCATGGGCAT
>PYEQ01000835.1 GCA_003017785.1 filamentous cyanobacterium CCP5
GTCTACATCATTCTGAAAAAGATCGATGCCAAACAGCAAAGCGCAGAACCTGTAGCCCTCAACTTCACCCAGAGCGACTTTACCGGTATGGGATTAGCTAAGGCTGACATTCTGGGGCATCTGGACTACCTCAACCAGGAACAGTACATCGATGCCGAGTTTAGCGGCAACGCCTACGGAAACCAGGAAGATGTGCCCGACGTGGTCAACCCTGATGAGGTAGATATTCGGGTGGCTAACACCTTGGGAGCCGAAGACGGCCCCCTGCCTCACCTGGTGGCGTTCAAACGAGCCGCCCTGACGGATAAGGGCCGCAACATGTTGAAAGACATGAAGGCCAATCCCCCTAAAGGTATGGAGTCTGGCCCCAAAGTCCCCGTGCTCGACGACCATGCTCCGTTCCTGGAAAAGGTCCGGGTCAAAGGCAGCCTGCCTGATCTCTACGACGCCCGGGACATCACCGAGGTGGTCTTCAGGGTGATGCGCGACGTGATGACCACCGAGGAGTCCGATCGCATCGAGGCAGAACTCCACGAATCGGCCCTGCCCACGGATGAGAAAGCCATGCAGATGGAAGTGGCCGATCTGTGGCACGATACTAACCCTTTAGTCAGCCTGGTCAGCCGCCTGCGTGGGCCTCTCAAGGGGGAACCGCCGTTCGGCATTGACTCTGAGCTGTTCCTGAAGCGGGTAGACAGGGAAGGCAGCGTGCCTAAGTCTACAACCGCATCGCGGGTGGTTGGGGCCGTCTTTGCCGCCACCAAAGAAGAGCTATCCCCAGAGCGGATTCAGGAAATTGTTCAGTGGCTCCCCGAGGGTCAAGTGCGGCAGCTGTGGCAGCAGGCCTAGTTATAGCCCTGAGAAGAGAGATGTTGTCTGGCAACATCTCTTTTCTTTTAACAACCATTACAGCGGTTGGGGAAGTTTGAATCCCCTCAGACGGCAGCATCCCCAGCTCCCCGAGGTTGAGCCTGGCCCGGAGCATGGCGATCGCCCTCCAGCCCGTAGACATGAATATCCCGCTGGGGAAAGGGGATTACGATGCCGGTTTCGTCGAAGCGGGTCTTGATCGCTTCGTACAGGCTCAGGGAGAGGGGTAGGTAGTCGGCGGTCTTGACCCAGGGCCGGACGGCAACGTTGATGCCGCTATCGGCCAGCTCTAACACCCCTACGCTAGGGGGCGGCTGGGACAGAATGCGCTGATCTTCCGAAAGCACCTGGTGAATGACGGATTTGACCTGCTTGAGGTCTGAGCTGTAGGCGACGCCAACGACCAAGTCCAGCCGCAGAATGCCAAGGGTGGAATAGTTGATGATGTTGTCTTCGGTGAGCTTGCTGTTGGGAATCACCACCGTGCGGTTGTCGAGGGTGCGCAGAATGGTGGTGAGAAATTCTAAATCTTCCACATAGCCAGAAACGCCAGCGGCGTTAATCCAATCTCCCACCCTAAACGGGCGCAAAACAATCAGCAAAATACCGGCCGCAAAATTGGCCAGGGAACCCTGGAGCGCCAGCCCGATCGCCAGGCCGGTTGCCCCCACCAGGGCAATCAGCGACGTGGTTTCGATGCCGAGCTGGCCTAAAATCGCCAGCACCACGAACGCCATGATCAGGTAGTAGCTAGTAGCGGTGGCAAAGGCCACCAGGGTGGGGTCGGTGCGAGTTTTGCCCAGGGCCCGCTTCACGAAACGCCGGAGGAACTGGGCGATCCAACGGCCTACAAAAAAGATGGCGATCGCTACACCCAGCTTCAACCCCAGGGCCAGCCCGACTTCCTGAATCTGGCCGAACAGGCCGCTGAACTGCTCCAATCGATCAAACAGGCTTTCCAAAGCTGGCCTTCCCCCTCCCCATCAACTGTGATCTGCCCATGATACGCAACCGCCAGCGGGATGTTGCAGCTCATGGTGCGATCTGGTCCCGGTGAGTTCGTTGCCCTCAGAGCACAGCCGCCGCAGGCTGGAGCCCTCCCCCGCAGACAGTTCAGGAAGTCTGGGTGGCTACATTCAGCGGCTCAGATGGCGGGCGGGGTTGCTGCGTTTTTCCAGCCAGAGCAGAAGAAAGTTCAGGGCAAAGGCCAGGATGGAGACCGCGATCGCTCCTGCCCAAATCTTGTCGTAGCGGCTGGTTTGAATGCCTTCAAATAGCAGCGTCCCCAGCCCCCCCGCGTTGAATTTGGCCCCAATCGTAGCGATCGCCACTGCCACAATC
>PYEQ01000836.1 GCA_003017785.1 filamentous cyanobacterium CCP5
ACTGATTGGCGGCACCGGCAACGACTTCCTGGTTGGCGTCAGCCATGCCGATGCTGGTAAAGGCGACATTGATTACCTGACCAGCAGTTCCTATGGCGATCGCGACACCTTTGTCCTAGGACGTTCTGGGCGGGTCTACTACGATGGCGGCGCAACGGGAAGTGACTACGCCGTAATCCAGGACTTCGACCTGAAGAACTTTGCTAGTGAAACTGACTTCGACCGGATTCAGCTAGCCAAAGGACACAACTACAAGCTCGGTTCAGTTGGGAAGGACACCTATATTTACAAAGACAACCTGTTTAGCTCCGACGAGCTAATCGGTATTGTCAAGAATGTTCAAGGGTTGAACCTAGCCGACTCTAACCAGTTTGTTTACAGCTAGTATTAGGAACTAATTCCACAATTGAGAGAGTAACTTTGCATTTTGCAGGCTGCTCTCTCAATTAGCTTATATGAACTGCCAGCCTTCCGAAGTGATATTTGAAACGACACTGGCCTATCCAAAGACTCTCTGACTGCTCAACATCAACCATAAAGGTGACTGACGCCTAGCGTATCCCCGGGAAGGAGTTAGCCTGTGATTACCCCCAGGCGAGTTAGCTTTAAAAGCCTGCTGCATCTCAGTACTTTGACGTTGACCCTATGGGCCGGATGTAGCCCTTTTAACAGTCATCAACCCATCGCTTCAGCCCAGCTGATTCCTGATAGTACATTGGGAACAGAATCGTCCGTAGTCGGCAATAGCCCTGTACAAGGAGCAGCAGCTGAACTAGTTGAAGGGGGCGCAACACGAGGCAGCAATCTTTTCCACAGCTTTGCTGACTTTAACGTGGGCGACCTCCAGCGGGTCTACTTTGCTAATCCGGCTGGCATTCTCGATATTTATACCCGCGTCACCGGCAGCAATTCATCGAGCATTCTAGGCACCCTGGGCGTCGACGGCAGCGCCAACTTGTTTTTGCTCAACCCCAACGGCATTATCTTTGGCCCCAATGCTCAAATTGACATCGCCGGTTCTTTTACGGCCAGTACTGCAGACCGACTCCAGTTTAGTGATGGCAACACCTTCAGCGCCGTCGATCCAGACGCCCCGCCACTGCTGCAGATCAATATTACTCCCGGCTTGCAGTACGGCCCTCAACCTGCCGAACTCAGCAACCAGGGGCAGCTAGCGATCGGCCAAACTCTGACTTTAGGGGCCCAACGGTTAAACCTGGCCGGTGAATTAGAGGCCGGACGCGACATCGTGCTGCAGGGGGGAGAACGACAGCTCAGCGCAGCGGACTACACAGTAGGCGGCTACCTGTTTACCCAAGACTTGAGCGGGGCTGGGGTAGAAATGGTGATTCCCCACGATCACGTCATCCTGGCTGATGGAGACCTGCGGCTGGATCAGAACTACACCGGGGAGTCGCTGTACATGCTGGCAGGCGGTCAGGTCAGCCAGGCAGAAGAAGTCAATCAGATCACAGTAACCGGGACTACCGGTGGCAGCGCCACGGAAACCCTGAGCGATGGCACCGGGGAAACTCAGACGGTCACCGTAGCCGCTGGAGCTGGACCGACGGTCGATATTCGCAGCGGACTCAATTGGCCCAACCTGATCGGTTCATCACCAGGCAACCAAAACAACAGCGGCCTGGCTGTCACCTTTGGTCCAGGGACGGGACAGGGACTCAGCCTGAGCAATGTGACCAACTCCGGCGGGGCGATCGCCCTGCAATCTGGAGATAGTCTACGCGCAGGTGTTCTCGATACTTCTGTTGAAACCGTAATCCCCGACCAGCCTGTGCTGGGCATCGATGGCGGTAAGGTGACGCTAACGGCCGATCGCGATATTACTGCCAGTTTTTTGAACACCCAGGCTACGGCGGGTTCTCCCTTCAACGTTGTCGGGGGCAGCGGCGGCGATATTCGCTTGCGAGCCGGGGGCAATATCACGCTGGATAGCTTCACATCGGCTTCGAATTCGTTTAGCAGCAATGGGGATGTGATGGGCGATCGCGGCGGCAACGGGATTTTCGCCGCCAGGCGCAACATTACCTTTACCGATCAAACCGCCTCCTTTGCCCGCTCAGCCTCTGCAACTGGCAACGTTACTGGTGGCCAGGCCGGCGATATGACCCTGATTGCGGGCCAGAACATCTCCACAACCACCCTAGGAGCGTTTTCTTTGGTCCTCTCGGGCTCGTTTCTGGCTGTATTAG
>PYEQ01000837.1 GCA_003017785.1 filamentous cyanobacterium CCP5
ATGCGCAACATGGTGCGCAAAGGGGGAAAATCCCTGTTTCACTTCAGCCTGACTACCGTGGGTCTGCTCGGCCTGCTGGTGGGCCTGGCCTACCTCACCCGCTAGCGCCATGGATTCAACCACCGCCCCGGCTACAGACGCTCCCGTCCGCAGCCTCACCCTTGACCTGAATGGAGATCTGCCCAGCCCCCTATCCCCTGAAGAATGGCAGGGACGATTTGATAGCTGGGCGATCGCCATTCCCAAGGGGCTCTCTCCCATTGAAGCCTATGAGGTGGGGCTGACCCTGACCGATGATGCCGAGATTCAGTCGCTCAATCGTACCTACCGCCACCAGGACAAGCCAACGGATGTGCTGGCCTTCGCCGCCCTGGAAGACACCCCCCTGATTCCTGAACTGTTGACGGCGGAACCCCTGCCCTTGGGGGATATCGTCATTTCCCTCGAAACCGCCCAGCGACAGGCTCAGGAGGCTGGCCATTCTCTGACTCAAGAACTGGTGTGGCTAGCCGCCCATGGCTTTTTACATCTCCTGGGCTGGGATCATCCCGACGAGGCCAGCTTGAAGGCCATGCTCGACCGGCAGCGGGAACTGATTCAGATTTTTCCGGTGGAAGGTAAAAAATCGAGTTAGATTAGCCAGTAGCATTGGGGCCAATGCCCGCTAGCCGTTGGCACCGATTGTTGACTATGCTCTAGCAGCGCGCCAGAGATCCTGGGGCGATCGCTGTATCAGGGCGGGAAGACTAGGGCCGATGTTGCTCGATGCGACCTGTGGTACGCCATGTCGATGACTCGCGAAAATATGAATCCACCAGAAGCTGCCCCTGAGGTGCCGCAAGCGGATCGTTCGCTCTCCTGGCAGGTGGCCACTAACCTCTTCGTTAGCTTTAAATATGCCTGGCAGGGGGTCAGCTACGCCTTCCGCACCCAGCGTAATTTTCGCCTCCATACGGCAATTGGCCTGATCGCGGTCATTCTGGGGTTAGCTCTCCACCTCAGCCCCATTGAGCTAGCGGTGATCAGCCTCACCTGCGGCGTAGTCATGACCCTAGAGCTAATCAACACCGCCCTGGAGTCGGTGGTGGACCTTACCGTCCAGCAGAGCTATCACGAACTCGCTAAGATCGCTAAGGACTGCGCTGCCGGAGCCGTGCTGATATCGGCCTTAACTGCGCTACTGGTAGCCGCCTATCTGCTACTGCCTCCCCTGTGGCAGGCGGTCCAGCCCTACCTCTAACCCCGGTCCCGCCATGATCCTCATCATCGATAACTACGACAGCTTTACCTATAATCTGGTGCAGTACCTGGGGGAACTGGCCCAGACCCAGCCCGTGATCCAGGAGATTCAGGTAGTCCGCAACGACCAGATCACGGTGGATCAAATTGCGGCAGCCGGACCCGACGGCGTCGTCATTTCTCCTGGCCCCGGTCGGCCAGAAGATGCCGGCATTTCCCTAGAGCTGATCGAGCGGCTGGGTTCCAGCCTGCCAATTCTCGGGGTTTGTCTGGGCCATCAGTGCATGGGCCAGGTATTTGGTGGTCAGATCATCTCAGCCAAAGAACTTATGCATGGCAAGACCTCGATGATTCACCACCGGGGTCAGGGGGTCTTTGCCGGACTCGAAAATCCCTTTCAGGCCACCCGCTACCACAGCCTGGTAATCGATGCCGACAGCTGCCCCGACGTCCTAGAGGTAACGGCCTGGGTGGAAGATGGCACCATCATGGGGGTTCGCCACCGAGAGTTTCCCCATTTGCAGGGGGTCCAGTTCCATCCGGAGAGCGTGCTAACCACACCAGGCAAGCAGCTTTTGCTGAATTTTTTAGCCCCCCTGTCGGCCTCAGGGCAACCGTCGGCAGTTGCTGAACTGGCCTAGGCGATTATCAGAACGTTCGGCAAAGCGATAGAGTAGATCGGGCGTAGCGCTGTAGGGAATATCCTGGCCTATGCTGATCCGTAGTCTGCTTAGAGGGACAGTCAGATAGCGATGAAACGGCGCGAGTTAGTCAAATATGCTGGAGCCGGATTTTTAGCCACCCTGGGCTTAGGAATTACGGCTTCCTGGCAAACCTATCAGGCCCAGACCAGCGGCGTCACCCTCCGCTGGCTGGGGCATACCAGCTTTTTATTTACTGGCGGCGGTCGTCGTCTGCTGGTGAATCCTTTTCGACCGATCGGCTGCACGGCAGGCTATCGGCCCGGTAAT
>PYEQ01000838.1 GCA_003017785.1 filamentous cyanobacterium CCP5
GGCTTGATGTGGGGGTCAGGGTAACGGTGAGGAGTTCAACGCCATCACGATCTATCGGGGCAGGTCTGTTGAATACTAGTAAAGGTATTGAGCCAGGGCCTGGACCAGTGGGGGAATCTGTGAACTTTCAGTCTGTCATTGCAACGCTAAACGACTTTTGGGCCAAGCAAGGCTGCGTGATTATGCAGCCCTACGATACGGAGAAGGGAGCGGGTACGAAGAGCCCTCACACGTTTTTGCGGGCGCTGGGGCCAGAGCCCTGGTCAGTGGCCTATCCGGAACCATGCCGCCGACCGGCGGATGGGCGCTACGGGGAGAACCCAAATCGCTATCAGCACTATTTTCAGTACCAGGTATTGATTAAGCCGTCGCCGAGCGATATTCAGGAGACCTATATAGAGTCGCTGCGGGCATTGGGTATTAAGCCTGAAGATCACGATATTCGGTTTGTGGAGGACAACTGGGAGGATGCCGCGGTTGGTGCTTGGGGCGTGGGCTGGGAGGTGTGGCTGGACGGGATGGAGATTACTCAGTTCACCTACTTTCAGCAGTGCGGGGGGATTGATTGTCGACCGGTGTCAATCGAGCTGACCTACGGGCTCGAGCGCTTGACGATGTATCTGCAGGAGGTGGATGCGATCGCCAAGATTCAGTGGAATGACCAGCTGACCTACGGCGATATTTACATACAGGCTGAGATCGAAAACTCGACCTATAACTTTGAGGCGTCAAATTCAGAACTGCTGTTTACGCTGTTTGATTTGTATCAGCAGGAGGCAGAACAGCTGATGGATCGGGGATTGGTACTGCCGAGCTATGACTATGTTCTCAAATGCTCTCACACGTTCAATTTGCTGGATGCACGGGGGGTAATCTCGGTGACCGAGCGCACCCGGTATATTCGTCAGGTGAGAGGATTAGCGCGCCGGGTGGCACAGCTCTACCTTGAGCAGCGGGAAAAGCTAGGATTTCCTCTGTTAGAAAGTGCTCAGCGAAATGTGGCCTAGAAGATTGTTTAGTGAAGGAGGCAATCCTTGCTAAATTGCCTTCTTCACTGTAAATATTTCAAGTCAGTTATTACAGAAACTAGTGGACCGGTGCGTTAGGTAGACTGACGCAGAACGGTGCCTAGAGCATTCAATAGGGTATCAACGTGCTGAGGTTGACTGTTATAGCCCATCAAACCGATGCGCCAAACTTTGCCGCCCAATTCTCCTAAACCACCGCCGACTTCAATGTTGTAGTCGGCCATGAGCTGGCGGCTCACGGCCTTAGCATCGACGCCGTTGGGTACGCGCACTGTGGTCAGGGTAGGCAAACGCAGCAATTCATCTACATGGCAGGTGAGTCCGAGATCGGATAATCCAGCCCACAAATAGGCGGCGGTTTGCTGGTGACGCTGCCAGCGGGCCTCTAATCCTTCTTCGGCCAATAGACGCAGAGCTTCGCGCAGGGCGTAGGTGAGGTTGACGGGAGCGGTGTGGTGGTAGACTCGCTCTGGCCCCCAGTATTTTCGCAGTAGGTTGGCATCGAGATACCAATTGGCTACAGGTTGGCGGCGGTTCTCCAGTTTGGCTACGGCCCGAGGGCTCATGGTAAAAGGAGAAATACCGGGGGCGCAGCTCAATCCCTTTTGGCTACAGCTGTAGGCCAGATCAACCTGCCATTCGTCGAGGAAAATTGGCACACCGCCGAGGCTGGTGACCGTATCGACCAGCAGCAGACAATCGTGGGCAGCGCAGGCAGCTCCCAGCCCTTCAAGGGGCTGGCGCACGCCGGTTGAGGTTTCGGCATGGACGATCGCCAGCACTGTAGGCTGATATTCATCCAGGGCCGCAGTCAGTTCGTCGAGGGTAAAGGCTTCGCCCCAGGGTCGATGAATAGTGACGACGTCAGCTCCGTAGCGCTGGGCCATATCGACGAGGCGGTGGCCAAAGTAACCTTTGACGGCGACAAGCACGCGATCGCCTGGCTCGACGGCATTAGCGATCGTGGCCTCCATCGCCGCTGACCCGGTACCGGCTACCGCATAGGTGAGGGGATTGGTGGTTTGCCAGGTGTAGCGCAGCAGGTCTTGGACCTCGTCCATCATGGCCAGATAGGCGGCATCGAGGTGGCCGATGGGCTGCTGATTCATGGCTGCAATAACGCGGGGATCAGCGTTGGAGGGACCGGGTCCTAGCAGCAAGCGATCGGGCACCACCAGGGG
>PYEQ01000074.1 GCA_003017785.1 filamentous cyanobacterium CCP5
GCAACCCGGCAGCGGCTCCTGCCTGCTCGACGATGCCCTCAATCCCATCGGTGCTAGCCTAGCCCGGTTCTTCTGGCTCTGGGATGGCGCAGCTGCCCACCAAGACATGGACACCCTGCGCCATGCGATGAAAATAGGCCGTGATAACCACCGCAAGAGACCTAAGCGCCGTAGCCACCCCGTCGACAGCTGGCGACACGACCTCGACCTTGAGATCACCGAAGGCTGGACCGCCCACGGCCAGACCAACCACCTGCTCAAAACCATCGCCTGCTACGGCCACGTCATCTTGAAGCTGAGCGGATTCGACCTGGAGCAACACATCATCGACACGGCCCCTCGGCTTCCCGGCTACCAGCAGCACTGCGGCCACCAAGACAATCTGCGGCAACGAGCCCATGACTGGGCCGTCACGGTGGAGAAACTCTACTGGCCTGCTGGAACCCATCCCAAAGCGCTCCACGTAGAGACGCCCACAATCAACGTGCAACGGGCAGAGGACGCCTGCGATCGCATTTCTAAAGCCGTTCAGCAGCTTCTAAGCTCAGGCCATCTCCCGCAGGCGATTAGTCAGTGGGCCAAACAAGTTACTGAGATCGCCCGGTGTAGCTTCAAGACGCTCTACAAGTACCCAAACCTCTGGCATCCGGCCCACTGCAAGGAGTTGGCTCAGGGGTGTGTAAACCACAGCACATCAACCATTTCAGAGAAGTTAGACACTCTGACTCTCAAACCAGCGGATCCGCCAAACCCTGATAAATTCAGGGCATTACACACCCAAGCCAGATCTATGAAGTGTGAGGGGCATGACTCTGACTTTTCCAAAAATAACCATCCGGATAGGGGGGTGCGGGGGGATGAAGTCGATTTTCCACAGGCCGCAGCTTCTGAAGTGTCCTTAGACTTGTTAGATGATTTCACTCATGGGTGCCACAGACAGCTCCAACGGTTGGGATGGAATGTAGCCCAGCTAGTGCAGTTTATTGCGGAGAGGTTCAACGGTAAGCGCCGGGCTCAGCTTTCTGATGATGAGCTGGTGTCGCTGCTCTATCAGCTCCAGGCATTAGAGAGAGGTTAGACCAAGCCGATTATTCAGACCCAGTATCAACGACTTAGCAATCTTCAGGGTTTAGCTCAAGGTCAGCGCCCATCTATTGGTTCACATATACTATGAGCTTGATGGGCACGGATTATAACGAGGGGGACCATGGCAAACCTGCTGCTGATTGAAAGTCCCGGCAAGCTCAAAAAGCTAGGGCAGATCCTGGGCTCTGGCTGGATTGTCAAAGCCAGCATGGGGCACGTGCGAGAGCTTTCCAACGACGGTGAGGATGCGCTGGGTTTTGATCTAAAGTCAAACCAAATTGACTGTCGCTACCAGCCCCGCGACGAACGCTCAAAGAAAGTCCTTTCAGACCTTCGACAAGCCGTTAAGCGAGCAGATCGGGTTTATATTGCGACAGACCCCGACCGAGAAGGCGAAACCATCGGCTGGCATCTGCAGCAGGCCCTAAACCTACGCCATCCACAGCGGGTCGTCTATAGCGAAATTACTCCGCAGGCAGTCCGCGCCGCGATCGCCCGTCCCCGCACGCTAGATCACAACCTGATTGCCGCCGGACGGGCCCGGGACTGCCTCGACAAACTCGTGGGGTACACCGGCAGTCGCCATGTCGTCTGGCCCTTAAAGAATGGTGCCAAGTCCATGGGCCGGGTCCAGAGCGCCACGCTGCACCTACTATGCCTGCGGGAGCGAGAAATCCAGGCCTTTGTACCCCAGGACTACTGGAGTGTCTGGGTCACCTACCAAGAAGGCTTCAAGGCGTTCTATCGCAGTCGCCCCATTCCCCAGGGTAAGACCTCAAAACAAAGTCATCAGAAGAGAGCCGAACCAGAGTCAGAGCGAATTACCTCTCAAGAACAGGCCGATGGGTTAGTTGCCTTGGCCCGATCTCATCCTCATCGGGTGCTTCACATCGAAGGTAAACAAACTACCCAGTCATCGCCCCCTCCCTTCATCACCTCCACTTTGCAGCAAGCCGCGGGCTCCAGACTTCACTTCAGCCCCGAGCAAACTATGAAGGTAGCCCAGTCCCTTTACGAGAAAGGCCATATCACCTACATGCGGACGGATTCGGTGATCCTCTCTGCACCCTTTTGCGAGTCAGTACGTCAGTACCTGAGACAGCATGACCCGACAAATGAGCCCCAAAAAACGACTCGGCACCGGGCGGTGAAAGGATCTCAAGAAGCCCACGAAGCCATTCGCCCTACGGAAGTGAATCACCTGCCTCAACAGCTGCAGCGGGAGCTTTCCTCTGATGAAGCTCGTCTCTATGAGTTGATTTGGAATCGAGCTGTGGCGTCTCAATGCGCTTCGGCGCGGTTACGCAAAACTCGCATCGTCACCCAATCCGGTGAAGCTTACTGGGAAGCCCGTGGTCAGGTGGTGGAATTTGCTGGGTACACCCGGTACTGGAACAACATCAGTGCAGATTCAGTGTTACCTGCCGTGACTCAAGGCCAGGTTCTACACCTGGAGCAGGCTCAAGCGGATCAAAAACGAACTCAACCGCTGCCGCGCTACAGCGAACCCAAGCTGGTAAAACTGATGGAACAAAAAGGCATCGGTCGCCCCAGCACCTATGCCCCGACTATCAAAACATTGCGACAACGAGAATATGTTGGCTTGCTTCAAGGCAAGCTGCAGCCGACGACGTTGGGATTGGAACTAGATGGAGCCCTGGAGAAACTGCTCCCTGACCTGATTCAGCCAGGATTTACAGCTCAAATGGAAACCGCACTGGATGCAATCGCAACGGGTCAGCAGGAATGGCAGGCATATCTGATCGGCTGGAATCGGAGCTATTTTGCGCCTGCGATCGCACAAGCTAAGTCCCAGCTTCTCTCCCTGCCAGCCTTGACAGAGCCATCCGTCCGATCAGATGAAATGCCCGCCCCGCGAAAGCAGGCTACCACTAAACCCAAATCAGTCACTGGACAGCTCACCAAGACGAAGTGCCCCACGTGCGGTGAGATGATGATGAAAGTCCCTTCCCGCTTCAAGAAAATGAAGGCCAAGCACTTTTTGAAATGTGCCGGCGGCTGCAGCACGGTGATGTTTTGGAATAGCAAAGCAAAGCGCTACAAGCTACCCCAGGCTCAACGGCAAGCGCTCAACCCAGATATGTTTGTTGATCATCCCTGTCCCGTGTGTGGCGCGATGCTAGAGCGCTATAGCTACACCAAAGATGGACAAGAGAAGGTGATGCTGCGCTGCTCGCTTCTGGAAAACCGTCGTGGCAAATGCAGGGACGTTGCCTATTTTCAGAGTCGTGGGGAGTTTTGGTCGCCCAAGTTTGGCACGCTGAAGTTGCCCACCTCGATAGGTTAGAGAACGATAGAGCTCGGCTCAAGCGACTGACAAACGCTGGTTGGGCGCTGAGTAAGATGGAGAATATCCGGCGATCTTGAGATCCAACTATGGTGCAAGCTAATCCCCAACTGCAAACCTTCGAAGACTTCCTCAACTACACCGAGGGGACAGATGCTTACTACGAACTCGCCAATGGGGAGCTAGTTGAGATGCCCCCTGAATCAGATGAAAGTCTCTATCGGGCCATGCGGCTGTATGAGGCCCTCAAGGCTTTCATCGGTATGCGTCAGATTCGGTTACAGGGGCTGGCGATCGCCGTTCCCGGTCAGCCCAAAAACCGCTACCCGGATTTGACCGTGCTGCACCCAGACCATCCCCAGCAAATGAGCGCACTTGGGCGAGCCGCCATTACCTTAGATATGGAACCGCCGCGGGTAGTGGTGGAAGTCGTCAGTCCCGGCAATGAAAATCATCGCCGAGATTATTTTGAAAAACGGAACCAGTATGAATGGCGCGGCATCCCGGAATACTGGATCATCGACCCGGTGCTTGATCAGGTAACGGTGCTGAGCTTGTCAGAGTCCGGATACTCAGAGGCCGTCTTCAGCGGGGATGAGACGGTTTGCTCACCGGCCTTTCCCGAGTTGACCCTAAGTGCGAACGATATTCTGACCGTGGACTGAGATCTGTCCGGGTGCTTTCTACTCGAAGAGATCGACTTTTCAACTTGAATTCAACCACTGCTGGCGGCCTTTAGCAGAGCGTTCCTCTAAATTGAGGGGGTTTAAAGCTCAGCCTGAATGCCTTCGACGAACCAGTCAATAGTATTGAGCCGAGGGTCACCCAGCTTAAACGCATCGCCCTCGGGAACAACGATATTTCCCTGACTATCTTTGAGCCCGCCTGGAAAAATGACGATTTCACCGTTCGCGAGCTGGCTCGTTATCCCATCAGCTGCCTTCTGTGCCTCCGCTGAAGCCGCCGAACCATAGGGTGAAATCTTCGAAAATTCCTCTTTCAATCCACCGGCTAGCGCCTTAGGAATGCCACCATTCATCAAGGTCTTACCTGCTTTAGTCATCTCTGCATAGGTGGTATACGCCTTTAGCCAGTTCCACTCCACGCCAGTGAGATAGGTGTCGGGGGCGATTTCTCCTTGGTCCACGTGATAGCCACAGCAGTAGACACCCCGTTCCTGGGCAGTGGTCAGCACCACTTTGGGACTATCTACCCGAGTAATCAACACATCCGCTCCCTGGTCAATCAGACTGTTGGTGGCCTCAGCCTCTTTCACAGGCAGCGCCCAGTCCCCAGTAATGACAGCGCGGGCCGTAATCTCAGGATTTACGCTGCGTGCCCCCAGGACAAAGGCATTCATTTCTTGCAGCACCACCGGAATCGGCTTCGGCACCACTAGCCCCAGCGTGCCGCTAGCCGTGGTCTGTCCGGCAACCACACCGGCTAGGTACGCCGGTTCTACTAAAGAGCTGAAGTAAGAGCCCACATTGGCAGGATGCTCAGGGTCGAGCGGATGATTGGGGTGAAAGAATTGCACGTCAGGGAACTCTGCTGCCAACTGCAGGCTGTGGGGATCGAAATAGCCCCAGGAAGTAGGGAAAATGATTTGGGCCCCATCCTGCTCAATCATGTTGCGCATGGTTTCCTGCACCGCCGTCGTTTCCGGGATGCTGGCCTCTTCCACAATGTTTATCGAGGGGAAGCTCGCTGCCATGGTGGCTGCCGCTGCTGCATGGGATTGGTTGTAGCCAAAGTCGTCTTTAGGTCCCACATAAATAAAACCAACCGTAATTGGCTCCTCACCAGACTCGGTCACCCCACTCGAACTGGCAGACTCTGGCCGACTAGAAGAACACGCCGTCCAAAACTGGGACGTTAGGCCAAAGGCACCTGCCGACAGCAGTCCTCTAACAACTGTCCGGCGGCGAAGATGAAACGGATAACGGGAGCCCATAATTACCTTCCTCACTCGCTAGTCAACTTCAACGCCCTGAAACGACAGTTTGCAGGGCTTAGCAAACATCCCCCGGCTCTGCTTCAGGATTCATCACCTCATAGGAGAAGTAGCGATCCGGCACGCCGTTGTAGATGATGTAGTCATCAAAAATATGGATACCCGGCTGCCCATCAATCTCAGCGATCGCCCCTCGCATCGACTTCAGCTGCTCGACCGTCATTTGCAAAGGACGCTCATAGGGCTGATAGCTGCTGCGAATCAGATAGTCTAGCTTCGGATAAATCGACATCTCGATATGGCAGCCCAAGATATGACTGATCGGATGGGTGTCGCAAAAGGCCACCATCCGCTCGATGCTGTCCGTAAAGGCCGTCCAATCTCGAATATAGAGTCGGCCTGGATAGACCAGGTCTCCGGTAAACAACAGGCACGTGTAGGGGTCGTAAATCGATATCTCGGCTTCCTCATGCCCTGGGGTCGCTAGCACCTGTAGCCGTCGGCCGCCTAAATCAAACACCACTTGATCTTGGGGCCAGTTTTGAAACCCATAGAAAGCCTGGGTGGCATCTAGAGTTTTGCCTACGACCACCGTATTCGGGCGATCAACAAACTGAGGATCTGCCTCGAAGTGGTCCCGGTGCAGATGAGTATGGGCTACGACAAGGCTGTACTCTTCACGAGGATGCTCTTTCAACCACTGGTTAATGAGGCCATCGACGGTTTCTCGCAACGGGAAAAACTCCGGCGAACGGGTAGCGCCAGTATCGAGCAAAATAGCCCGGTCGTTGCCAAATAGCAGAAACATAAACGGCGCTTCCGGATGCACCGCCATGTTCTGGCGCAGGATGACGGTGTGCTCGTTATACGGATGAACTTGAATGTCGGGTTCGGTATTGTGTTTCGGCGACACCGAACCATGGATCCATCTTACATCCAGGCTACCAGGGGCTGCTGTCGGCAGGTCAAAATCAATCACATCAATCGCAGCGGGGGCCATGTCCATTGGGCAGCGTCACAGCACAAGTATCGACACCCATATCGATACCGTTTGTACAGTGTGTTATCTGCATCACGAGATGCAGACTGGACAGCCATTTGGATGTAATGCAAAATTTAGCCAACGTCGCGCCGCTGACTAGAGTTAAAGGGAGGTTAGGCTGTGCCAATCATTCGAGCTCGCTATCCCGACAACTGGGAAGCCATAGCTGACCAGGTGAAGAGGGAGGCCAACTGGCGTTGTGAACAGTGCGAGCGTCCCTGTCGGAAGCTGGGAGAACCCCTGGTCGACTTCTTTGGACGAGTACAGCAGTGGCGACCTGGCTTTCTTCCCCTGGAATTCGCGATCGCTCCTCGCCGCTACCTGCTGACGGTGGCCCATCTGGATCAGGTGCCCAAGAACTGCGACCGGCATAACCTGAAGGCTCTCTGCACCGGCTGTCACCTCAACCACGATCGGCAGTTTCGCGGCAAGCAGCAGGCATTGAAGCGGGAATGGTTTGGCCAGCTACGGCTGGGGGTGGAGGATGAGCCTTAAAGGAATGCAGCTATCGATGCTAGCCACCGTAGAGCCCTACTGGTTAGAGAATGGGACGAGCCAGCAGCCAGTCCAGACGGTAGATAATACGCCGATACCTAAGGTCATGCAGGGAATTCTATTTGACCTCGATGAGCAAAGCCGGTGGGATGCTGAGCGACGGCAGTTTCTAACTGAGGATTCGGTAGCTCCTTAATGACTTTGAGGCATTTTTCAGGTGCCGACTAAAGTAATTCATTCACATAGAAGGGATTACGAACAAAAAAAGCGGGAACCTGGGTTCCCGCGTTCAGCTGTGCTGAAAGAAGTTGAGGAGACTGAGAGAGCAGAGGTAGCTTATCTACCTGGACTAGCAATCATAGATACGGGCCTCGGGAGCACTGGGGTTAGCTGCACAGTACATGGCAAACGCCGAGGGTGAGGGAGCGGGTTTACGCTTCTGTGCCGCCTGAAGCTCTTCTACAGCTTCCCAGGCGATCGCCACATCAATGTTGGGGATCCCGCTCATCTTCGTTAAACGCCGAGCATGTTCTAAAGCAGCTTTGAGCCGGGTTTCGAGAGTGGGTGACTGCGGACCCGTCGTTGAAGCTGTGGTGATGGGTGCAAGGGTGGAGTGAGTCATGACGTTTGTTTGAATTAAGCGGTGGTTTGAATTAACTAAACCTTACCGATAATTTTTGCAGATGCCAATACTTAAAAAATATAAGTTACATCTATCATTCATGAGTTTTTTTTACTGCTCAGAAACGAGCTTGGGGGGATCCGATTCCGTCACACCTGCTTTTGAACGAACGCTTCAGCCTCGGCTTCGAAAATCTCGACGAGCTCTGGATCCATGTAGCGGTAGCGATCCGGAATCTCCATCACTTCGAGTTGCTTATTAGTCAGCAGTTCTCGAAACTCAGCCTGCAGCCGCTTTTGGTGCATTGTCTCCATGACAAAAATAATGTCAGCCCAATCGATATCCGCTGCCGTTACCTTGCGTCTAGCCCCAGAACTCGCCCCTGCCGAGCGGAGGTTAAAGGCGAGATACTTCCGCCAAACAACCTCGGCCGTTGGGCTTCTCCACTGATTTCGACTACAGATAAACAGCACATTCATTGGACACAGTGATGAGTAATGCCCCCTTGTTGAACCATGCTGACAACCCGAGCGATCCCCACAACCTACATCGCTTTATACAGGCCCAGGCGCAGGACTACGAACGGGCGCTTGCTGAACTCAAAGGCGGGCGTAAGCGCTCCCACTGGATGTGGTACATCTTTCCGCAGTTTGAGGGATTGGGAAGAAGCCCGACCGCCCAGCGATACGCTATCAAAAGCCTTGCAGAAGCCAGAGCCTATCTCCAGCACCCAGTCCTTGGTCCTCGTCTGATAGAGGCGGCTGAAGCGCTTCTGCAGGTGGAGAATCGATCCGCCCATGACATCTTGGGGACACCTGATGAGATGAAGTTGCGCTCCTGTGCCACGCTATTTGCCAACGTCTCTCCGGCTAGCTCGGTATTTGAACAACTCCTGGAGCACTTCTTTCAAGGCCAACCGGATGAAAAGACGCTGCAACTCCTACGAGACCAAGGTCAAGACTAAAGGGTGTAACCCGTGCGCTGGCATCACCCCCCTTTCTTTGTCGTTTGGTGGAGTTTTAACCGAACGACAAACGGCTAAAATTGTCGTGTTAAACATACGCTACCAACCGACATGAACGCCCTCCTGCAAGCCCTTGACGATCTGCACGCCCACCGCCAGCGCATTGAAGCCAGCGGGGCGATCGCCCCTACGGGAATCTGGATCGAGGTGTATCGCCCCGGAGGCCGCGAAGTGGACTATGCCCGACTGAAGGCAGAGAAAGCCCAGTGGGGCAAGTCTCGCAGCAAAGTTTTACAGCGGGTTGGATCCGCTGAGCACAGGGACTGGCAACAGCGCATTCAGCGGCGGGATGCCTTGCTCGAAATCGAGCGACGGTCCCTGACTATTCAGGCCATGCTCGATACCCCCATTTGGGAGCCATGAGCTAGGGCGAGGGCTTTCATCTAGGAGTTCCCATGACCAATTTCACGTATTCACTGGTTTTCAAGAGGTAAGTGATATCCTGTGTGTTTGAGATCCAACTATCATGGGTTCAAACTCGCCTGGGCAAACAAAGGAACTCCCGTCCTAGGCTAAACCTGCACTCGCAATCGTCCTCATCCTTCATGGCAGAGCATACAAGTCAGCCCTCTAGTAGTGTTTATGACTTTACGCCGACACCAGTTGGGGAAAAGGGTTACAAGTGGGCACAGATTATTAATGCTGTCTTAACCTCCGAATATCTAGAGAGGTTGTCAGCTATTTTGCGAGAGCGTTCGACACTACCAGAGCTCATCACAGTGCAGCTTTACGAGCATTTAGCTAGAGTTTATAACCACAAAGTTGAAATAACTATTGAAACCCAAGGAATAGAAGCTCTTGATCTCAGTCAGCCACATCTTAGTTTAGTTTCTAGTACAGGCAACCAACAGGATCTACCACCACAAGTAGACATTTGCCTGGATGAATCCAACAGCAAAGCTCATCTCAAAGAAGCTTTGCTGGTATTTTTTGAACGTCAAGATTTTCGGGAAGAATTTGCTAAGGCGATTGGCTCAAACCTCGTGATTTGGGCACTTGAGGAGATTGAGGCGGCTAACGGTGAGAACCATCTCGAAACCCTATCGGCTGAGGCACTCAAAGATGCTATCAGCGAGTATATAAACAATCCCGACTCCTCTGAGTTTGATACTAAGCTCAATATTTTTGGTCAAATTTATTGTCAGGATATCACTCAGACAATTATTGAGGGGCTCAATTTACCTGCCTGCTTGCTTCAAGATTTAGAGCAGCTTTTAGGGCTGAGACAGCGACCGGCTTCTGCCATTTATGCAAATCTTGATCTTGCCAAAATCTTTCCAGTTCCAACAGCAATTCCAATTGCTAGCAGTATCAAAGCGCAGCTTCGCCCTGAGCTATGGCAGCGAAGTGAAGATGATCTCGCTGTATTCACTTATCAAAGTAAGGGAAATCCCGCCAATTTTATTGAGCACTATATAACCAATCCGGGCGATATTGCCTTGCTGCCTTGGGAAGCAGCAGAACAAATCATCAACAAATTTGGTTTTAATACCGTCAAGCTTCAGCTAATTTTTGCAGCCAGAACAATGGCTGAGAATCAACCGTGGAAAAATTCATTCACTCTTAAAGCGACTGATATTATTAATCTCTTAGGTTGGGATCGAAACCATAATTCAAGCATCGCTGAGAAACGCAATATGGTTGCTGCTGCTGCTTTTGCGCTTTCCTGCCTCATGGTCAAATCTGTATGGATTGAAGGACGTGGGAAGCGCAAAGTCGATGCCAGTATTCCAGTCGGTCGCATGTGGGATGTCCTTATTGATTCCCACGGACAAATTGATTTGACGACAAAAAAAATTGAACGCCCTGAAGAAATTTATATCACGGTCAGCCCTGGAGGTTGGACTAAGCATTTCCTCAATCGAGCTGGGAATAAGGCAAGGGAAGCTCTCTACCAGTTTGGTTTTCTGGCCCGAGACATCCTTAAAATTGATCCCTATCACAACGAATTGGCACTCAGGTTGGCCATTCAACTGACACTCGATGCGCGGGTTCGCGCCCGCAATCAAAATCCCTATGAGTACAAGGTCGTTCATCTTCTCGAAGAAGCCTTTCCCAGGAGAGATATCAGTCTAGCCCTCGACGACAAGTACAAATCTCGTGATCTGAGACGCCGATGGGACAAAGCATTGACGCTGCTGGAGGAAATTGGTTGGGAAATAGAATACGATCCCGACACGTATCCAGAGTGGATCCGGCCTAACAGCGATACTCCAAAGCCCAAAGACTGGCGTAAGGTCAAAGTTATCGAGCGATTGCTACAAGCAAAACTCAATATTAGGCCGCCTCACCCCATCCCAGTCTTATTGACAAAGCTCAAAGATCCAAAGCCTCAAAAAGCGCTCGCCCCCGAACCGTCCCATCTCGACACCCTTACAGGTGACACGATTAAGCTGGGTCGCCGTGAAAGAGGTTGGTCTCGTAAGGAATTGGCTGGATTCCTCGGGATCAGTCAGGATTATGTTGGCAAGCTAGAGCGTGGTGATAGATCCGTGACCGATGAGCTAGAGACAAAGTTGCGAAAGCTGCTGAAACTGGATCACTAACGGTTTGTCTCAGTAAATGTTAGGCATCCTCTAGGATCCATATAAGTCAAGGGATCCAGATGATACAAGCTAATCCGTATTTGATCACTTCCCAGGCAGATAGCAGAAATTGTCTTGATTAAGACCTAAATCTCCTTATCTGATCACTTCAGCTTACCGTCAGTGCTTTTGAGACTGGTGGCGTGAGTTCGAGCTGAATGAGTGAAGCGAAGATACTAAGGAAGTCTGTCTGATGGTTTTGCGGCTCTGTGTTTGGCTTAAACAACGGAATGTTGAGACTTCCCACAATTCTCCTGCCGCTGAAAGAAGCTATGTGGTGCTAGGGCTTGTCTTATTGAGACAAGAACATCCGTTTGTTGTCACCGACGGATCTTAACAGTGTGACTTGTCTCAATAGGACAAATCACCGTATCGTCTCACTTTGATTTTCAAGTTCCTGGTGAAGGTTATGCTGAAAGTCTTCTATAGGAGGCGAAAGATCATAATTGTTTACATAAGCAGACAGTCAAGCTCCTGATCGCATCACCTCTGCCAAGTTGTTAACGTCGATTTTTAGCCAAGAAAACGTGTCTAACTTTAAAGCAGCCGTGTTACGTCAATTTTCAGGATTTGTATTCGGTACTGAGGAAGAGCTTTGTCAATAGCTCGAGCTTGTATTAAAGCAAGACAAATTTCTCCGTATTTGCTCACCAAAGTCTATTGATACAGTTTGGTGCAATTCGCTGAAAAAAAGTAGCTCTATAGAGCAATACAATTTTCTCCTAGTAGTATCACCAGAAATCTTCAAACCCTTGCTATCAAAACAAATAGAGACTCCTTAATTAGGTCAGGGTTGTTGTTGAAAAAGAGACGAAGCTATCCGCATTAAGTCACCATTGCTGTTGGAGTAGATAGAATCCAAGCTCCAAAATTACTCTTTATTGCTAAGACGTCTAATTCCGCATCATATCACTTGAGTTTTTCCAATAACTCAAGTTGTACTGGCAGATATAGCGGTTTGCATAATTATTAGGAGCAATAGCAGCAATGAGCGAACCAGTTTTTGATGTCAGTTTCAGAAGCTTG
>PYEQ01000839.1 GCA_003017785.1 filamentous cyanobacterium CCP5
CTATATGATGGCTGGCCTATCTGGTGCGGGAAAATCGACCACGGCCCAGGTTTTGGCCCAGCAAATTAACGCCATTCACCTGCGTAGCGATGCCGTGCGTAAACACCTGGCTGGGGTGCCGCTCGACCAGCGCGGGGACGACAGCCTGTATACGCCAGAAATGACGGAGAAAACCTACGATCGCCTCCTCTCCCTGGGTATTGCCCTGGCCCTGGCCGGGTATCCGGTGATTCTCGATGCCAAGTACGATCGCGCCAGAGCGCGCCAGAGCGCGATCGCACAGATTCAAGCCGCTGGGCTGCCCTTAGCTATTCTGTACTGCACGGCTCCGGCAGCGGTACTGGAGCAGCGGGTGCGCGATCGTGCGGGCGACATTGCCGATGCCACCGTGGCCGTACTCCAACGCCAGCACATGGAGCCCTTTACCGACAGCGAGCAGCTGCTGGTGCAGGCGATCGATACCACTCAGGCTGTGCCGCCGCAATTAGCCGCTATAGTTTAGTCGCTATAGTAGGGGCATAGGCGCTCTACCTCGCTTTACTGGCGTTCCAGAGAGGACGAATCGGTGGCCGACAAGATCATTCCATCAGCGTTAAGAATTTGGCTGGTCTTTTTGTTTGTGTTTTTGCTGTTGGGCTACGAGGTGGTGCCCAGTATTTTGCTGGGGGCGATCGCCGGGTTCGCGGGGGGTACCATTCACGCCTGGTGGATTACCCCTGGGGGCGAACCCACCACCACCCTGGAGCTACCGGCTCCGCTCCGTCAGCTCAACCCTAGGCGACTGCCCCTGG
Source organism: filamentous cyanobacterium CCP5 (assembly GCA_003017785.1). Classification (GTDB taxonomy): domain Bacteria; phylum Cyanobacteriota; class Cyanobacteriia; order Phormidesmidales; family Phormidesmidaceae; genus CCP5. Next base: position 792 of record PYEQ01000839.1, read on the forward strand.
GCAATTTCTTCAGGCGTGGCCGCACGCAGCGCTTACCCCGAGCACGTCGATAGCGACCTTCAGGCCTCAGACGGGCACAATGAGCGGTAGCAATTCTTCACCGCCCGGCATGGTAGAACGAGCTTACTGGCTGGCCTGGGCTCAGGCTAAGGGCCTGGGGCCAATCTTGTTGAAACGTCTATGCAGCCACTTTGGCACCCTCAGTGCCGCCTGGCACGCCAGCGGGGCTGAGCTGCTGGAGGTCGAAGGCATTGGCCTAGGGCTGGGGTCTGGCCTGGTGGAGTATCGGCAGCGGGTGTCGCCCCTGGAGCTGCTGGCGCGCTACGAGCAGCAGCACCCCAACTTTTGGACACCTGCGGATGCCGAGTACCCCACCCTGCTCTACGAAATTGACGACCCGCCGCCTATTATTTTCTATCGCGGGCGGCTGGAGCTGGCCAGCGCCCTGCAGCTGATGCCCTCGGTAGGGGTGGTGGGCACCCGCAACCCGTCTGACTACGGCCAGCGGTGGACGCGGCGCCTGACCCAGCAGCTGGCCCACCACGATGTGATCGTGGTTTCGGGGTTAGCCAAAGGGGTCGATCGCTACGCCCATCAGCAAACTCTAGATAGTGGTGGGTTGACTATCGCAGTGTTGGGAACTGGGGTTGACCAGGTCTATCCCCTGATCAATCGTGACCTATACGACCGTATTGCCCATCAGGGGCTGCTGCTCAGTGAGTACCCCAACGGCACGCCCCCCGATCGAGCGCACTTTCCGCGCCGCAACCGGATTATTGCTGGACTCAGCCGAGCGGTGGCCGTCACCGAAGCGCCAGCCCGATCAGGGGCGTTGATTACAGCGCAGCTGGCGAACGACTACGGTCGCGACGTATTCGCGGTGCCGGGATCGCTGGATAACCTCAACAGTGAGGGCTGCCTGGAGTTGATCAACCAGGGCGCCCAAATGATTTTGACCGATATGACGCTGATTGCGGCTCTCGGACAAATGCCTCAGGTCGGTCGTGAACAGGCTGACGATGCCCTGCCCGGCAAGGGCGCTCGCGCCGCCGACCCGCTTCCGGTTGCGCCCCGCTGAGCCCGGCTATGGCTCAGGTATTGGCCACCATTACCGACGAACCCATTTCCCTCGATGGTCTGGTGCAGCAGCTGGCTCAGCCGACCGGCGAGGTGCTGGCTACCCTGGTGCAGCTAGAGCTGCTGGGCCTGGTGACCCAGCTGCCAGGAATGCGCTACCAGCGCGGCTAGTCGTCATTCCACGCAGATTGATCGCAGCACTGCTGTAAAAACTCGAACCGCAGGCTGCCCAGCTTAACTAAGTCGCCATCTTGCAGGTAGTGGCGCTGGGCCGGAGCCAGGCGGCGACCATTCACCCAGGTGCCCCCGTCGGTACCCAGGTCGGTGAGAAA
>PYEQ01000840.1 GCA_003017785.1 filamentous cyanobacterium CCP5
GCTTCAATGCCTGCGAATGAGTCCTCGATCGCCAGGCAGTCTTCCGGGGCCAGCTTCAGGGCTGGGAATTGCTGCTTGAGTCGCTCGATCGCCAGCAGAAAGCCATCGGGTTCGGGTTTGCTAGCCTCCCGGGAAAGGTCATCGGCGGAGACAATCACCGACACCAAATCCTGGAACCGGGTTCGGGCTAGTACCCAGTCAATGTCGCTGCGACAAGCTCCCGACACGATCGCTAGTTTCAGCTGAGCGGAGCGAATTTTGTAGATTAAGTCGTCGAGTCCGCCATAGAAGGGAAGGGCATCAAAACTCGCCATTCGAGTCTGATAGTTTTGCGCCTTGCGAGCAATTAGCTGATCTAAATACCCATCGGAAATCACCCGACCTCGAAGCTGTAGCAGTTCGGCAATGCAGGCGCGATCGCTGCGGCCCAGACAAACCTGATTAATTTCCCGGGGGTCAGGGCGCAGGTTTTCTTCCACCAGCAGCTGCTCAATCAGCTGCTGATGCAGATCCTCATCGTTGATGACGGTGCCGTTGAAGTCTAGAAGGACGGCTTTCAAAGACATAGAATCTAGGGTTAAGCAAGCTAGCGGTTAATCAATCCGGGTTTGAGCCCGTCAAGGTTCAACCCCCAAACAGACGACAGCCCCTTAGTCTACAAATATCTTTACCGATCAGGCACCGATTAAGCTCCCAGTTTACCCCTTGGGTTGATGGTGCCGTGGACTGTCCGGGGTATTGGGTCTGTTCTCGATAATTGGACAGATATCAGCGGCTTCAGCTTTTAGGCCGTCGGCTCCTGCGATCAGCGCTAAAATCTGCTCCCGCAGCAGGGTCAAGGCCTGAATTTTTTCCTCGATCTCGGCGACTTTAGCCTGGAGAGTATGCTTGACCTCTTCGCAGGGGCGCTGGCCCTGGTCGTGGATAGCCAAAATATCATGGATTTCTTGCAGGCTCAGACCCAGGCTCTGCGATCGCTTAATGAAAGCCAGACGGGTCAGGGCCTCCACATCAAAGAGACGAAACCCGCCAGAAGTCCGCTTGCGGGCCTGGATTAACCCCAGTTCCTCGTAGTAGCGGATGGTTTTGATCGGCACCTGGCTGCGATCGCTGAGCTGACCAATGCGCAGTAGATCGGATGCAGTGAGAGTCGCCATGGAGTCTCCGGTTCAAACCTCCGTCACGGTACTTCCAGGGTAGCTTGGCCTGGCTGTAGACGATGCATGCCAGCGGGCTCACACCAGTGGAACTGGCTCGATAGCCTGACTTGCAATGGCCTGGGACGCATTCCAACATTTGCAAGTTCGTTCTCCCCATCCTCCGCCTCCGGTTTCTCTTTCCCAACTGCTGCTGCGGCCAAGCCATGAATTCGAGGGAGCTAGGGGAGTAAAAAATGGAGAAATCGCCCGAGAGATTGGTACAGTGGCAAGGGATTTTCTCTGTCCGATCGCAGGCTAAATGGTTCATACCCCATTGCCCATCAACGTTCGCTTCTGGCGTCTCTGTCTAGCTGGCTTACTCGCTGCCCTTGCTCTGATGGTGAGCGGCTGCAGTAGCTGGGGAGGTCCTCCTGCCGACGTCGTCGAACAGGCCCTAAATCTCCGCCTCCAGCAGACTCAGCAGATGATTCGCGGCACCGATGCCGTTCCCTTTAGCGGTAGCCAGATCAAGATTAACCACACGGAAGCGGTCACCCTAGACGGCGAGTCGGCCTACCGGGTGGAGGGCCAATTTACCCTGAAGGGGCGCTACCGCGATCGCCGCTATCGTCACGCCCAGACTCCCTTCGAACTGTACCTGGCCGCGACCGGAGATACCTGGGAACTGATCCAGCCTGAACTGGCCCCTGGGGGCACCACTCGCTGGCAGCATTTGCCCATTCCCTCCGACAGTTCCCCGGAATCTTGACAAAAGCTTAAGTTTTGAGGTTATGCCCTTGGGGAGCCGCAGGTTCAAGGGGTTTTTTCCACAATGGAAAGAACTGTTCCAAGGGGAAAATCCATGGCGGAGCGACTGAGTAGCAGTAGTGGGCAATCGCCGATGCGGTTTGCGCTCTCGATTGTGGGCAACAAGTGGGCCATTCTGATTCTGAATGAGCTATTCACCGGCAAACGGCGCACAAACGAATTTCTGAGCGCCCTGCCCGGCATCAGTACCAAAACCCTCACCGCTCGCCTGCGGGAACTAGAAC
>PYEQ01000841.1 GCA_003017785.1 filamentous cyanobacterium CCP5
AGCAGAACATCCCCCAGGGAGTGGGCCGGGTCGATTGACATCACCCGCAGGTCGACATCGGGGTGAAGCTCAGCTAGGCCCCAGCTGAGGGCCGCTGCGACGGTGGTTTTGCCCACGCCGCCCTTGCCGCCCACCACAATCAGCCGTCGCCCCGCCGCCACCAGGTCTTCTATGCCCGGAGGAATGGGTGTGGTCCACGATGTTCCAGGGGGCGAGACGTCAGCTGTGGATGCCCCAACGATTGCCAAATCTAGCGGTTTGACCTGGGGCATCAGAGTATCGAGGGCGGCGGCACCCACAGGTTCACTCGGTTGAACGGGCACCCACAGCACCGGCTGCCCTTGAGCGATCGCCTCAAATTCGGCCAGCATCTGGCGGTGACTGGGAAAGATTTGACCGCTTTCCTGCATCACCCGATTGATTGCCAGACCGCCGAGGGGAACGCCCAATCGCCCTAAGGCGATGATGAAGCGATCGCTCTCGGCCAGGCTCATGGGCTCTGGGATGCCTACAACCCAGCAGGCGGCGCGATGGTGGTCTTGAATGAGCGATCTTCCCTGCTCAAGATCGCGGCGCATGTCGGCAATAAACTGGTCGGCTTCGTCGGGGGTGTAGCGACCGGTCAGGGTTTCGGTCAGGGTGCGGTGCTTCTGCTGAAACTGGCCCAGGGCTGCCAGCAGCGTATCGAGAAAATCCATTAGGGCGAATAGGCTGAGGGTGTGGCCGCTGGGGGCCATATCGACCACCACGCGATCGGCCTCGCGATCGCGCAGTATCCGCTGAATCTCCAGCAGTGCCATCAGCTCGTCGAGGCCGGGCCAGCCCATGTCCCACACGGGGCTGAGGTCGTCGCCCTCGACAAAGCTGCCCCGCTCCACCAGTAGCTCAAGCACAGTGCCGTAGTCGGCCCGAAACTGCTCTAGTAATGCCGCGGCATCGAGCGCGCGCATCTGCAGATTGGGCAAGTCGCGCAGGGCCGCAGGGGTATTATCCACTGGAATTTGCAGCACATCCCCCAGGGAGTGGGCCGGGTCGGTGGAGAGTAGCAGCACGGTTTCATCGGGGTGCTGTCGGGCCAACTGCCGGGCGAAACCACAGGAGAGCGTGGTTTTACCCACGCCGCCCTTGCCGCTAACCATAATGAGTTGTTGAGGCGATGACGTCAGCATAGCCAACCTTGCAGACTGTTGAACCTAAGGTGCCCAGAGCCACCGCCAACGCTGGCTCAAACATGAAACTTAGGAATTTTGGGAGTTTGATGGTCTCGAACCAGGTTTTCTCGCCCAGGCTGTCTGCTTGATGTTGGACCAATAAAACTAAGTAGAAAGAGATTGGACTCTATAGTTGGCTAGAGAGTTTAAGCTAGAGAAGTCTCTACTTTGAGGACCCGCTATGGCTGTTGCAACTCGGCTCAAAATTGGCGACGTGGCCAAACAAACGGGCGTTGCTGTTGGAGCGTTGCGCTACTACGAAAGCCTGGGGCTGCTCAGCTCGGAGCGCGGCGACAACGGCTATCGCTACTACTCGCCCGAGGCCGTGCATCAGGTGCAGTTTATTAAGAAGGCTCAGGCCCTAGGCTTTTCGCTCGAAGATGTAGGGGATGTGCTCAACGTGCACCAGCGGGGCGATGTGCCCTGTGAGTTTGTGCGATCGCTCTTACAGGACAAAATTCAGCAGCTCGAAGCCCAAATTCAGCAGATGACGGCCTTTAAGGCCGATTTGGAGCAGTACCGCGATCGCTGGGCCGAGTCACACCCTCGCCCGCAGCCGGGGGACATTTGCCCATTGATTGAAACGGTACCGCTGGGAGCTTAGTCGGAGGGCAACCTTTCAGTAGGGCTAGAACCCGTGAGCTAGAATGGGACACTGGATCAACTTTCACCTTCAAGGGTGATTTCACCCGTGCACTCTCATTAGCGGTTTGGGCGCAGCATTTCAGTCATGGACAGAATTGTAGTCGGGCTCTCCGGCGGCGTAGACAGTTCGGTAGCGGCAGCCACCCTGCACCAGCAGGGCTACGACGTTGTGGGCCTCACCCTGTGGCTGATGAAGGGCAAGGGCCAATGCTGCTCAGAGGGTATGGTCGATGCCGCCAAGCTCTGCGATGACTTGGGCATTCCATACCACGTGGTCGACAGCCGCGAGGTGTTTGAGCGCGAGATCATCAACTACCTGGTCGAAGGCTACGGC
>PYEQ01000842.1 GCA_003017785.1 filamentous cyanobacterium CCP5
CACCTGCAGCCCAAGTTTCGCCCCAGCCTGGCCTGGTTTAAGAACGCTGAGTCGCGCCTCAACCACCACCTGGCGGGTCTGTTTGGCGTCAGCTCGCTGGCCTGGGCCGGCCACCTGATTCACGTGGCGATTCCCGAATCTCGGGGTCAGCACGTGGGCTGGGACAACTTTTTGTCGGTGCGACCTCACCCTGCCGGGCTGAAGCCGTTCTTTACCGGCCAGTGGGGGGTCTATGCCCAAGACCCAGATACGGCAAACCACATCTTCAACAGCAGCGATGGCGCTGGTTCTGCGATTCTGACCTTCCTAGGTGGTTTCCATCCTCAGACTCAGTCGCTGTGGTTGACGGATATGGCCCACCACCACCTGGCGATCGCGGTGTTGTTCATCGTGGCGGGCCACATGTACCGCACCAACTTCGGTATTGGCCACGACATGAAGACGATCCTGAATGCCCACAGACCGCCGGAGGGCACTCCCTTTGGCGGCTGGATTGGCGAAGGCCACAAGGGCATCTATGACACCTACAACAACTCGCTGCACTTCCAGCTGGGCTGGCACCTGGCCTGTCTGGGTGTGGTGACCTCTCTGGTGGCGCAGCACATGTACGCGCTGCCCCCCTACGCCTTTATCGCCAAGGACTACACCACCCAGGCGGCTCTCTATACCCACCACCAGTACATCGCTGGTTTCATCATGGTGGGGGCCTTTGCCCACGGGGCCATCTTCCTGGTGCGTGACTACGACCCGAAAGCCAACCACAACAACGTGCTCTACCGCGTGCTAGAGCACAAGGAAGCGATCATCTCTCACCTGAGCTGGGTGTCGCTGTTCCTGGGTTTCCATACCCTGGGTCTGTACGTCCACAACGACGTGGTGACTGCTTTTGGCACCCCCGAAAAGCAAATTCTGGTCGAACCCGTGTTTGCTCAGTGGGTGCAATCGGCCCACGGCAAGCTGCTCTACGGCATGGATACTCTCCTATCCAACCCCGACAGCATTGCCACAACGGCCTGGCCTAACCACGGCAACGTGTGGCTCGGCGGCTGGCTCGATGCCATCAACAGCAGCACCAACTCGTTGTTCTTGAATATCGGCCCCGGTGACTTTTTGGTTCACCATGCGATCGCCCTGGGTCTGCACACCACCACCCTGATCCTGGTCAAGGGTGCGCTGGATGCCCGCGGTTCGAAGCTAATGCCCGACAAGAAAGACTTCGGCTACAGCTTCCCCTGCGACGGCCCCGGCCGGGGCGGCACCTGCGACATCTCCGCGTGGGATTCGTTCTACCTGGCGATGTTCTGGATGCTCAACACCATTGGCTGGGTCACCTTCTACTGGCACTGGAAACATCTGGCGCTGTGGTCGGGCAACGTGGCTCAGTTCAACGAAAACTCGACCTATCTGATGGGCTGGTTCCGAGATTACCTGTGGCTTAACTCGTCGCAGCTGATCAACGGCTACAACCCCTACGGCATGAATAATCTGGCAGTTTGGGCCTGGATGTTCCTCTTTGGACACCTGGTCTGGGCCACCGGCTTCATGTTCCTGATCTCGTGGCGGGGCTACTGGCAAGAGCTGATCGAAACTCTGGTCTGGGCCCACGAGCGTACTCCCCTGGCGAACCTGGTTCGCTGGAAGGACAAGCCCGTTGCCATGTCGATCATTCAGGGTCGGGTTGTGGGCCTGGCTCACTTCACCGTGGGCTACATCCTCACCTACGCCGCCTTCCTGATAGCGTCAACCTCCAGCCGCTTCGGCTAGCCAGGCTAACGCCTCTCCCGTAGGGGGGGCACTGCCCACCTTACACCTCCGGAGCAAAATCCCCTCCTCGGAGGGGCAGGGGTGGGTTGGATCAAAATGGTAGAACCCACCCTACCTCCGGACCCTTTGTTAAAGAGAGAAAAGCAATTTTTAGTCAAATCAATTTATTCGTAAAAGCCATAGTCTCTGGTGGGCAGTGCCCACCCTACAGAAAAAGTCAAAAATAATTTGAGATGGTAAATGGCTCTCTACGATCGCTCTTTGCCATCTCCCAACCTTGAGACGGATGGAGACTCTCCGCTTCTCAAGAGTCCTGGTTCTTCGGGGTAGTTGAGCCAGGACTTTTACTGTCCAAACGAAATATCTACATCACTGCCCAGGCACAAATACTCTCAACTCAATCGGTCACAATGCTAGCTTCG
>PYEQ01000843.1 GCA_003017785.1 filamentous cyanobacterium CCP5
CGATGGTGAGGCCGCTGGCAATACTGGGTAGGGAACCGGGAATGACAATGTCTTTGAAGATGTGCCAGGGTCGCGCCCCCAAGCACTGCCCGACGCGAATTAGCACCGTGTCGTGGAGGGTGCTCTCGACCCCGCGAATGGTGCTGATCAACACCGGGAAAAAGGCCCCGATAAAGGTGATGTAGACCATGCCGCTCTCGGCGTTGGGAAACATCAAAATCGCTAGGGGAATCCAGGCCACCGCCGGAATTGGCCGTAGCAGTTCTAGGGGCGGCATCAGAAAGTCTTCGACTTTTTCAAACCAGCCGATCAGGACTCCCAGCACAATGCCCAGGATAGAGGCGATCGCAAAGCCGATCAGCACCCGCTGAATGCTAGAGCGAAAATGCACCCAAGGATCAGAGGTGAGAAAGCTAATCGTCGCCTTGCACACTTCGACCGGCGAAGGCATGAGCTGAAAATTAATGAAAACGTCGAAGCTGATATTGCACAGAACCTGCCATACCCCGAAAAAGATGATCAGCGCCAAAAAGCGCCGGGCCGAGCGGTTAGCTAAAAACAAGGTATTCAGCACATCAGCCGTTTGTCGCAGCCAGCGATTTTTGGGCTGGCTAGCCACATTTGGAACCGTAACCGCCATGGTCTCTCTCTCCAAAACATCACAGTCAGTGGGGCACAGGCAGCTACCTTACGCCGGGAAGTTACCGCCAATCTGTCATCTATCCCTCAGCAAAAGAGGTCATAAATATGACAAACGATGGCGATCGGCTCTTCCACGGGCAGCTGCCCGTACATCCCAGGTTTATCGCAGTGCCCCGACTAGAACAGGCTGCCGACGACTGGCATAGGTTTCCTGCAAGCCTTTGAACGCCGTCATCGTGCCGCCGGTTTCGGAGGCATAGGCCTGGGCGTCCGCCTCTAGCAAGAATGCAGAGACTTCATCTCCGTTGGTTACGTAGTAGGAGTTCTCGGCAAACAGCTTCCAGCCATTGTTGCGATCGTGGACAAACATCACGTCCGCCGCCTTGCCCTCTTCCTGGAGGGTCGCTAGGGCCTCCAGCATGTTGGGAATCGAGGCAAAGTTGGTCACCGTCTCCTCATCCTGTACCCAGTACTGGGCCGCCAGTTTCGGATCCTCAATGGCTTCACCGGTCAGCGCGTCTTCGCCGGTAATTTGATAGGCCTCAGCGGTAGCAATCACCTCGTCATAGTCGAGGCCCATTTCCTCCATCGCCGTCCGCAGGTAGCTCTCGTCAATCCAGTTGGTTACTTCCTCAGGGTCCACCGGATTCTCGATTTTGCCCAGGCTGGTAAGGGTGGCGATGCTGTTTTTCAGGGCACTCACCTGCACGTCGCGAATAGTGGGGTCTAGGGGCTGAAGCCCGGAGGGGCCTAAGAACATGTAGACTACTTCTTTATCAATGCCAGACCACTCTTCGATGCTGGCAGAAATTTCTTCCGGGCTCTCCCGGAAGACCTGGTTGGCCTCCAGCATGGCTTTTAGATAGGCCACGACGATTTCGGGATACTCTTCAGCGAAGTCAGAACGCACCGTGATGCCGTGCAGGGTCGGCACCCCGGTCTGAGCCCCATCAAAGATTTTCTTAGCGAAGCCTCGAAAGGGAAACAGCTCGCCGAAGGGAACAAAGTCTGCGTGGGCATCGATCTGGCCGGTGCGCAGGCTAGACCCGCCCACTTCAGGGGCCTGGCTGATCAGCTTGACATCGGTTTCGGGATTCACCCCGGCATCATTCAGCGCTTTGAGCACCATGCCGTGGGCCGCAGATCCAAAGGGCACTGAAATTGTGCCGCCTTTGAGGTCAGCCAAAGAGGTAGCATCGCTGTCTTTTGGTACGACAACGGCGTTGCCTGCACCATTAGGGCTATAGGCCAATGTGCCAATGTAGATTGAGTCGGCATCGTCAGCCTCTTGCTGAAATTTAATCAGATTAATCACCGCCGGAAAATCACCCATGAGACCAATATCAATCTGATCGGCCAGCATTTTATTTGTAATCGGCGGACCAGAGGTATAGCTAGACCACTGAATATCATATTCAACCCCTTCATATTTGCCGGTCGTGGGCAAATGCTTTTCCAACAGATCTAGTTCCCGAACGGTGGCGCCGCCAACAGCCGTATTGATCACCTGATCTTGAGTGCCAATGTCAATCCGGATAACTTCC
>PYEQ01000844.1 GCA_003017785.1 filamentous cyanobacterium CCP5
GGGCAGTACCTGGTGTTTACCGACGACGACTGTCAGCCCTACCCCGACTGGCTCACGGCGCTGGAGACGGCGCTACAGCAGCAGCCCACAGCGCTGGTGGGCGGCTACACCGTAAATGCCCTGCCTGAAAACCTGTTTTCAACCGCCAGCCAGCTCCTGATCGACTACCTGTACGACTACTACAACAGTCGTCAGGCGCCCAGCTTTTTTGCCTCCAACAACTTTGCGATGGCCGCTGAGCAGTTCCGCTTGAGCGGCGGGTTCGACACCTCCTTTCCGCTAGCGGCGGGGGAAGACCGGGAGTTTTGCGATCGCTGGCTGCAGCTGGGGCTACCCCTGGCCTATGCGCCTGCAGCTAGAGTCAGGCACACCCATCACCTGTCGCTGCGGCGATTCTGGCGACAGCACTTTAACTATGGTCGGGGAGCCTACTGCTTTCACCAGGTCAGGGCGCGCAGAATTGACCAGCAGGTGAAGGTGGAGCCGCTGCGGTTTTATTGGCAGCTGCTCACCTACCCCCTCTCGCGCCAGCCTCAGATTCAGGCCATGATGCTGTCGGGGCTGCTATTTTTATCTCAGGTGGCCAACGTCGCCGGTTTCTTTTGGGAGCGCAGTCAGCAGAAGGCCACTGCTACCCCAACTCCGGCGGCTCCCTGCTAAAGTCTGAGGCCAAAGCTGCCCTGGGCCTTCAACTTAACTTAATGCCTGACTAGCTGTTTTCTTCTGAGTTTAGGGGGCTTTTTCCACCATGAAACTGCAATCCTTTAGCCATTCCCAGCAAAAGATTTTGTTTCTGGGCGGCATTACCGCCATCTATTTGGCCATTGTCGCCTGGCTCGATTTTTTGCAGGGTCCGCCCTACTGGGATGAAGTCAATTTTTGGAAGTCGAGCCTGACCTTTAGCGATAGCCTGCTGCCGTCGCTGGCTGACCTAAGGGAGTATCACAGCCTAAATACTCCCCTACCCTTCATGATTTTTGGGTTTTTAGAGTACCTGTTCAACCAGGGCATGGTGACGGGGCGATGGCTCAATTTAATTTTGTCTTTGGGCATTGTGGCTACGATTGGCTGGCCCAGCAGGCAAAAGGGTGGCCGGGCCATTTTATGTTTGATTGGCCTATTTTTGTGCCCGTATTTTTTGTTTCTCAGCGGTCGGCTCTATACCGAAATGGTCGCCTGCACCTGGGTGCTGCTGGGGTTTGTGGCCTATGTGCGCGATCGCCACTGGGTGAGCTGCCTGGCCTTTGTGCTAGCGATTTCTTCGCGGCAGTATATGCTGGCGTTTCCAATGGCGATCGCCACCTACGAGTTTTTAGCGATCGCCAATCAGTATCGCCAGGGGCAGCCCGTGAGTCCGCGACAGCACCAGCGATGGCTAGCCCCGGCCCTGGCCTCTCTGTCCTTCCTGGGCTGGATTGCGCTGTTTGACGGGCTCGCTCCCTCCAGTGCGATCGTCTCCCACGCCCCTGAAGTTCAACAGAGCACTCTGGCCCTGACCCCTGGCGGCATAGTCAACTTTCTAGCCTTTGTTGGCGCCTATATTGTCATTCCAGAGTGGCTGCTGTTTCGCCCCGCCCATCCTCTAGAATCTCTGCGTAAAAATCAGAAAAAATGGCTGCTGATTGCGATCGGTCTGCTCGTTTTTTGCCTCATCTTTCCGCCCCTGGACACCCCCTACGGCAACATGGGCAAAGTTGCAGAACTATTGCCTTTCTACGCCTTGAACCTGGTTATGTACTATGGTTTGGCCCTGCTCACCTGCCTGCGCTTTTCTAAGCCAGACCTGCTGTTTTGGATCGTGGCCTTCAATGCCCTGATCATGATGAAAGCGATCCCCTGGGATCGCTACGTGCTGCCGCTAGTGGTTGCCTTCTGGTATCTCAAATCTATCCATTATCCCGAACAATCCACCGCTGATGCGCCTCAGGCCAATGCCGAAACCCAGCTGACCTAGACATTTACTGTTGTTAAGTAGATCGGCTGTATCTTGTGTGGGATGCGTCAGGCCCTGCCGTAACCCATCCTCCGGCGGTCTTATGCTTAATTTGTCCTACCTGCTTCCCTGGCCCCAGTGGGGACCCAGTTCAGCAGTTGCGCAATCTGGCGGCCCAACGTCACTGGATCAAAGGGTTTGGCAATTACCCCCGCTACGCCCATTTGCTCAACGCGGGCATAGTCCCGTGCC
>PYEQ01000075.1 GCA_003017785.1 filamentous cyanobacterium CCP5
GACGTGGTTCGCTCAGTGACGGGATGGGACTTCATTACTAATGCTGTATTAAGTGCATCCTTAAATTGAATTGGTATGAGTAGTATCTTGCGCACCTTCAACTGCCGAGCCACATCCATTGTCACCGCAGTGCCTTGGTAGTCCTGTTTATCAGGGCGCAAGATCAAAATCAGTACATGGGAAATAGCAATGGAGAGGAAGGTCTCTTTTGAAAGTCCGGGGTGGGTATCGATGAACAAATAGTCGAGTCCGAGTTTTTTGACCAGGCTGCGAAACCCGTCATTCATCAACTTTACGTCGTAGCCATCGTTGAGGATGCGGGCAATATCGTCGGTCTTAACACTGGAAGGCACTAAAAAAAGCTGGCCGTCTCCAGCAATACCTACATTGCTACTGACATCGTAAGCGCTTTCTTCAATAGGAACCTCGCCCCACAAGTAGTCGTTTAAGGTGCTGTTAGTTTGCTCAGGTTCCAGACAAAAGAGATTATGAATTCCTGGTGAGGGCAGATCGGTGTCAATTACCCCGACTCGATGGCCTTGAAGAGCGACAGTTGCAGCCAGGTTAGCCGTAAAATTGGACTTTCCAGTACCACCCCGATAAGAGTGTACAGAAACTACTCTGGGCATAGCTTATTTTTTATTGCTGCGACTCCAACCTTAATGGAGAGAAAAAAAGGCAATCCGTAAAATTTGTTACATAAATTTCCACGTCAGCTCTGAAGAGTCCCCAAGGCTTTTAGGAGTTAGTTCTTAGGGTGATGCTGCCAGTGAGCTAACCCTTTAGCGCAGCGGACGGCCAAAAAGCTATGGTTAAGCCTAGTTAAGATGCATGCCGCCGCTGGCTTTCACCGTTCTGCAGCATGCGACCACCAATTGAATTCACAACCCAATGCGGCTATTCGAGAATCCCATTTATTCACACGTTACGTCTAGAAAGATATGCCGCGCTCGCTCTTCGGCTTGCAAGCCTAGCAGTCGGCAACGTCTTCATTGAATGCGATTATAGTTAGCGGGGTGATCGGGAACCTGCGTTCTGACTATCGCTGTGGATCGCAAAGTTCGGCTGTAAGGGGGTATACATGCTTCATCATCAAGTATCTACGCGCGGCGCCATCACCGTTCTGGTCTATATGCTGCTGCAGGGATGTACGGATACTACTGTCCAGTATTATGGCCCCATCACGCTGCCTATCGACGAGAGGAATGAGCTTCACATTTCCACGTATCCTGCAGATTTCCCTGATCAGGAGGCGCATATTCCCTTTCTCTATAGGAGGTTGAGAACACCAGACCAGGTGTATTTTCAGGTATTCGTCCGCGAGAAAGGCAAAGAGGCCGGCCATAATCCGAACATTGAATCCATTGAGATTCGATCGTTCAGCTATCAGTTCCCAAGCCAAGAGCCGACTAAGCTGATTTCAGATTGCGACGACAATTTCTGGATGCAGGACCAGCCGAACTGCAACCCCAGTGGCTCCGAACCGATCCCATTCAACGAGCATTGGTACCTTCAAGTACAAATCGACATGACTGTGAATGGCGTCGACTACAGGTTTGATGAGCGTATCGATGCTAACACCCGACGCAGCTTTCGCCCGCTTATTCTTTGGGCACTGCAATAGCCTGTAGGGTGGGCACTGCCCATCATTATGTAATCTGTGTTCGCCCCCCAATCCTCTTAAAAATCCATCATTTTGGGCGGTGGGCATTGCCCACCCTACTGATCCTTGGGTTGTGGTTCACATCAGCGACCTTAGCTAACACAGCCTCATACTTTGCACGATCGCTAAAGCGCAATGAACCCCTTATTTCATTTGTTCTGCTGACCGAATCCAGGAGGTCACTTCAAATAGGCCGTCATGGTTAAAATTAAATGGCTATCGGCCATGGATCATCAGGCCGTGGGAGCCCAAAAAACCTTTCTGTGAATGGGACAAATCACCTCTCTGTTCGTTAGAAAAGTCGCTGGAGTCGTCGAAGCGGGCGTCGACAAAAGAGCCTTGCTGCGATCGCTCGGTATTGAACCAAACAGCCCAATCGATCCCTCACAGATGGTCTCTGCCGCAGACTACTACGCCTTTCTGGAAAATATTGCGATCGCCGAAAATAATGGCACGACCCTACCGCTCAGAGCCGGAGCCGCCATGCGCTGTGATGATTACGGGGCGTTTGGACTGGCCTGGAAGTCAGCCACGAATCTGCGCGGCTCCTATGGGCGGGCAGAGCGGTATGCCCGTGTGCTGACCAGCGTTTCCACCTATGAAGTTGAGAAAGCCGGACAGGGTGCGTTCATGCACCTGCATCGAGGGGGCGATCGTCGCCTGGGAATGCGGCTTTCCAATGAAGCGACGATCGCTAGCATCGTTTCCATCAGCCAGCAAGTTTCCACCCAGCCGTTCACGCCGCTGGCGGTTTATTTCAAGCATCCAGCCCCAAAAGACCTTGAGGGGCACGAAGCCTATTTTGGCTGTCCGATTCACTTTGATACGGACAGAGACGCATTGCTGGTTTCCCACGCATCCCTCCAAACCCCCAACCAGCTCGGCGACAAAAGCATTTCCCAGTTTTTCGATACCCATCTGGAGGCGGAACTGTCTAAGCTGGCGGATCCCAACTCCCTCGAACACCGGGTTCGCCTGTACGTTTCGCGCTGCTTGAGTGAGGGCGTGCCCACCATTTCTGATGTGGCGGAGCACTTCAGCCTGAGCGGGCGCACGTTGCAACGTCGGCTCTCAGAGCTAGGCTATTCCTATCAAACCCTGGTGGATGAGTCCCGACGCCAGCTAGCCGAACGGCTGTTAAAGCAAACCGACTATTCCCTGGCAGAAGTGGCTTTTATGACGGGCTTTTCTGAGCAAAGTGCCTTCACGCGAGCCTTTAAGCGCTGGGCTGGGCAAACGCCGCGATCGTTTCGCCTCAATTTCTCCTCCAAACCAGGTTAATGCCGAGTTGGACGGCTTAATTCCCTGGTTTGAAAATCCCTTCAGGCATACCTACGTGGTTTAAGGTTTAGAAGATGAATCCTTCTGATAACCATGCCTCTTACTGAATTATTTCCTGTAGTCAGCCAGCTTTCGCATCAGGATAAACTCCGCCTTATTCATTTTCCTCTTACTCGCAGTCTGGGAAGATCAAACAGTATCCATCCAGTTGAGCGGTAACTTAGCTCAACTGGATGCACGAGGGTTGGTGATATCAGCAGCGGTTGCTGACTTTCCCTCAGGTTGGCTTGCATTTGCTTGGACACAATCGAGAAAAGCTCCGTTAATTTTGGGGCCCATGAACTTTTTTACAGAATTTGATGTGTGTTTCTACCGTGCCGACCTTGCTTTCGAGTTGCGTCCAAGAGCAAAATAGCGGCATCCATTTAGTCAGCCGTCCAGTCTTGCGTTGGCGTGGACGAGACAAAAGCTATCGGTGAGAGTTCGAGATTATTGTCTGCCGCCGCACAACTACACCGTTCAAATTCCAAAACCTAAATCAGGCCAGCCATGTCGTATGGGCGATCATCCTGGCGCGCCGAGTCAAAACTTCGGCAGCGGTGGTCAAGAAATGCCTGGGACAGTCTTTCTATAGTTGGCTTGTCGTTAACCCCCAAGAAGGGAAACAAGCCATGAACACCATGCCAAATCAAAGCCAAAGCTCCAAAGCACTGACCCTGGTGCTCGGCGGCACCGGCAAGACAGGCCGCCGCATCGCCGCTGGACTAGCAGCGAAGGGCGTACCGATCCGGATTGGGTCTCGTTCCGCCATGCCCGCTTTTGACTGGCACCATGCGGCAGGCTGGGATGCCTGTCTACAGGATGTGGAAGCCGTCTACATTAATTACGCGCCAGACCTGGCCATGCCGGGAGCAACCGATGCCATTCAGGCGTTTGTGAACCGAGCCAAAGGCCACGGTGTAAAACGTTTGGTGCTGCTGTCGGGTCGAGGTGAAGCCGAGGCCCAGGCCTGTGAACGGATCGTGCAGACCAGCGGCATTGACTGGACCATCGTCCGGGCCAGCTGGTTCAATCAAAATTTCTCAGAGGGCGCGTTTCTCGACATGGTCATGGCCGGTCAGATTACCCTCCCGGCAGGGGACATTCCCGAGCCCTTTGTGGATGTGGATGACATTGCCGAAGTCGCCGTTGCTGCCCTCACAGAACCCGGCCACGTTGGAGAAGTCTACGAAGTCACCGGCCCTCGCCTGATGACCTTTGCGGACATCGCCACCGAATTGTCCAGTGCCACCGGCCGCGAGATTGTGTATATTCCGGTGCCTCACGACGCCTTTGTGGCTGGGGTCAAAGAATCCGGTGCGCCGCAAGAAGTGGTTTGGATGCTGGACTACCTGTTCGCCACCGTGCTGGATGGCCGCAACGCTCACCTTGCCGATGGCATTCAGCGGGCCTTGGGCCGTCAACCCAAGGACTTTGCGGATTATGCCAGAAAGGTAGCTGCCACCGATCTATGGCGGGAAGTTGCTTTAACGGTCTAATTAACTGGACGCTCTACTGGACGCTTTAAAGTCCTCTAACCAACTTTAGGGCAGTGCGAACAGCTGGCACCGGTGCGGCACAGTCCGCTTTCAGCAACGCTTCCCGAACGCGCTGCCCCCTCCATTCCCATCCGGCAACATTACCCGCCTAAAACTCTGATTAGAACAAGCTTCGGTTTTTTCCTGTGCGATGGTCCTCTGGACCGGTCTCGACCGTCGCTCCAGGACGAAGGCGTCGATTAACGATGACACCCACTGGTCGAAGGGGATGTGCATCGCCGCGATCGGGGTCAAACCCAGATAAAGTGCAAAGCATGATACAAGCCATGGCATTGACCCAATTTAGACCTCAAGGAGCACATGAATTGGATAGGTACCTGATTACCAAAGAAGAAATTGAGTCCTATGAAGGCGTACAGAAGACCCATTTTTTGAACTCCAATGCCAGACGGACCAATAAATCCCTAGGAGATCTGACAGGCCTTACTGGGTTTGGATTCCACATCATCGAGGTGGAGCCAGGATGCGAATCAACAGAAACCCATCGCCATTACTACGAAGACGAGTGCGTGTTCGTACTGGAAGGGGAAGGCGAGGCGGTAATCGGCAAAGCCGTGCACTGGGTAAAGGCCGGGGATTTCATCGGGTACAGAGCTGGAGGCGAAGCCCACCAGCTCCGGAACACTGGAACTACGACTCTCAAATGCATCGTAGTCGGCGATCGGTCGGATCACGACGTCGGCGACTATCCCGATCAGAAAAAACGCATCTATAGAAACAAAGGCATGGAGTGGAATCTGGTTGACATGGAGGCTATTTCAGAGCCTAAAGCAGGGCGTAAAGTTTGAGTTTTGCCTACCCTGAAAACTACTGGTAGATCTGGCCCATTCGTCAGCCCTGTTTGGTTTCGGCAGACCGCTACCGTTACCATAGCCGTGTCGATTCGTATTATTGGATGGCAGAAGCGATGCACGCCCTTTCAATTCCCACCTGGATTATCCATATCTCCAGCGTCGCCGAATGGATCGCCGCCATCTGGTTTGTCTGGCGATTTGCCGAGGTCACCCAGCGGGGGGCCTGGCGCTGGCTGGCAGTGGGCATGCTGCCGGTGCTGGTGAGTGCCATGGCCGCCTGCGTCTGGCACTTTTTTGACAATGCGCCCCAGCTAGCCTGGTTAGTCACCCTCCAGGCGGGGATGACCGTCATTGGGAATGGCACCCTCTGCCTCGCGGCCTGGTGGATCTGGCGGCAGGCTAAGGAATCAGCGGCTTAGCTAGGAAACAGGCAGATCTTGAAGGACAAGTCATGGTTGGCATTGAAGACTTACTCGATAAGAACAATCTCTTTGCGATTTCCCTCTTTCCCTACCTGGGATTTCTGTGGTTTCTCACCCGCAGCGGTCAGACACCCAGGCTGGCGCTGATTGGTTTTTACGTGCTGCTGCTGTTCGTGGCCATCACCATCCCGGCGGGTATCTATGCCCGCATGAGCTATGGCGAAGAGCTGGCAAACATTGACTGGCTGCACGGAAGCGCCGAGGCTTTCTTAACCCTGACCAACATTCTGGTGGTGCTGGGGTTTCGCCAGGCAGTTCTAGCCCAAGAAGGCAAGCCAGACAGCCAGTAGACAGCCCTTGTTTCCGACTATCGGCTTTCGTGGAGAATCAGCCGATTGCCCTGGGGGTCGTAGGCATAGATTTCGCGCCCGTGGGAGGCCGTTACCACTGGCCCAGCAGGAGAATGACCGATCGCTTCTAAATGGGCGATCGCGGCGTCTAAGTCGGCGACCTCCAGACACAGACTCATCGGACTCGATGCTCCAGAAAATTCTCCCCGATGGGCCCCACTGGGCACAAACAGCGCCAGCCGCAGCCCCGGCAGCTGAAATTCTGCATAGCGATCGACCAGGTTCACGCTGGGCGGCTGCTCTAACAGCGCCTGATAAAATGCCACAGATCGGTTCAGATCGATGCAGCCTAAGGTCACGAAGCTATCTTTCAGATTCACAGCCGGCCTCTAGGGACGACTCTATTCTACGGGGGCCCACAAAGCGGGTGCAGCGTGGCTCCTAAGCCATTGCTGGCTGGGAAGGCTATCTGCACAGGCGCCAGTGAAGAACTGATGGGGAAACATAATCCCAGCAACGTCATTCAAGTCCCATGGAAAGACCCGAGCCCGCGGCGACGACGAACGTTCTACGGAAAGATGAATATGATATGCATATCTGCCCATCGACAGATTCTATGAATTCGGCGTTTTCCCTCACCTTCGATAATCGGTCGACGGCTCAGGTGATTGAGCTAGCCGCGATTGATCAGGTGGCTGAAGCGCTAGCCGTATTGGACATGCCTACCCCTAAAGCAGCTCTGGTGGTGGTGGGCGGTGCCAACGGGCTGACGGATGACTATTTGCATAAGCTAGAACGTTTATTTGTCGAGGTAATCTGCCCGTTTGTGGAGTCCAACCATCTGGCCGTGGTGGATGGCGGCACCGACTCCGGCATCATGCGGCTGCTGGGGCAGGCCCGGGCCAAGACTCGCAGCACCTTTCCGCTGCTGGGGGTGGTGGTTAAAGAAAAAACCTTTCTGCCAGGGCAGCCGCCAACCGCTGAGGATGCGGCCCCCCTAGAGCCCAACCACACCCATTTCCTGCTGGTGCCGGGGCGATCGTGGGGAGACGAATCCGCCTGGATTACCCAGGTGGCTGATACGGTGTCGCGCGCCTTGCCATCGGCAACTCTGTTGATTAACGGCGGTTCCATCGCCCTCAACCAGGATGTCCCCAACAGCCTCGGCAGCCGTCGCCCCGTCCTGGTCATGGCGGGCAGCGGCCGGGCGGCTGATCAGCTAGCTGCGGTCCTAAGAGGCGGCGCTGGCGATCGCTCCCTGGAAAGGCTGGTCGAATCAGGCTTAATTCACGCGGTCGGGCTTGACGCTGGCGTCGACAGGATTCACCAGACCCTACAGACCGTTTTCGAAGCGTTTTCACGGCAGGTTTAATATCTATAGAACTTGCGACAATTTGGTGTCAGTGGCTGGAATTACTGTAAAACGAGTGGATAGTCTTCAGCTCGCCGATGGGGGGATGTCCATGGCTGACAGCAAACCGTCCTACGCCGATATTCTCAAAGCCGATTTCAATACGCTGTTTGAGTCGCTTCAGCTGCAGGATATCCAGCGGCATTTTTTGCGATCGCGCTGGCTCGACCAGGTGATGTGGATGGAGAAAAAAGCCGCCACCTGTCAGCGGCGCTACTATCGCCTGCGAATCACGGCGATCGTGCTGGGGGTGATTGTGCCAGTAATGGTGGGCATTGACCTGCGCCGCGACACCCTGAACGAAATCAAGAAGTATGCCACCATCGGCCTCAGCACCATCGTGGCGGTGTCCGCCGCCGTTGAAGAGTTTTTCCACTACGGGGAGCGCTGGAATCACTACCGCCGCACGGTGGAGTCCCTCAAAACCCAGGGCTGGCAGTTTTCCCAACTCTCTGGCCCCTATCGAGACTTCAAAAACCATGAGGCCGCCTTTGGCAGCTTTGCCGAGCAAATTGAAGAACTGCTGCAGCGGGACGTGGAAGTTTACGTCACCCAGCTAGCCACCCCCAATAAGAAACAGCAAGACGACGAGGAAGACTAATTAGCACGGCTTGGCCAAGCCGACGTCGCGATCGCCCCAGGCTTTGCGACGTCGGCTTTGAGAAAAGTTACGCCCTATCAAGAAGCTGTAACAATCCTTTGGATAAGCAATCTTGATGCCGATAGGCTCCAAGGATATGCGATAACGATTTAAGGGCAATCAGCTCTCAGATGTTCACTGGCTTCCCCCATGAAAAAGCTTCTCAGCGGCGTCCGGCAGTTTCAGCAAACCTATGTGCCGAGCAATCGCGCCCTGCTGGCCGAACTTTCGAAAGGGCAGCATCCGCGTGTACTGTTCATTGCCTGCTCTGACTCGCGGGTAGACCCCAGCATTATCTGCCAGGCGGACATCGGCGATCTGTTTGTGATTCGCAATGCGGGCAACATCGTCCCCCCCTACGAGGCCACCAACGGCGGTGAAGGGGCCACCATTGAGTACGCCCTGGAAGCCCTCGACATCAAGCAAATCATCGTCTGTGGCCATACCTACTGCGGGGCCATGAAAGGGCTGCTGCAGCTGGGGGAACTGGAAGAGAAAATGCCCCTGGTGCACGACTGGCTGCGCCACACCGCCGCTACCCACAAGCTGGTGCAGGACAACTACTCCCATCTCAACAAGGAAGAGCGCCTAGAGGCTCTGGTGGCGGAGAACGTGCTAACCCAAATCGAAAACCTGCGCACCTATCCGGTGGTGCGCTCCAAGATGTTCCGGGATGACCTCTCGATTCATGCCTGGGTCTACAACATCGAAACCGGCGAAATTCTGGCCTACGATGCCGACGCCCATGCCTATGTCGCGCCCCACAGCAAGATTTTCCCAGAGCGGGATTTAGCCTCTCAGCAGCAGCTCAGGGAAGCCTCGGCGGAGAGAGCCACCGCGATCGCCTCTGCCACCCCCCCGGTTAAATCATCGGCCCCTGTTCCAGCCCATTTCCCCGGGGCTAGCCGGCTCTCCCGGGAACAGGCCGAGCGCATTTACCGAGGCTCGGCAGCCCGCTAACCTAGGGCGATGTCGAGAAACATCATGATCACAAAGCCAATCATCAGGCCGATGGTGCCGCTGTTGCCCAGGGTCTTTTGAGCTACATCGGGAATAATTTCATCCACAATCACAAACAGCATCGCCCCCGCCGCAAAGGCCATGCCCCAGGGCAGCAGGGGGGCAGCAATACTGACTACGCCAGCACCGACTATGCCACCCACGGGTTCGAGCAGGCCAGTGAGGGTCGAGATGCCCACGGCCACCAGGGGCGATCGCCCTAGATTTTGCAGGGCGATCGCTACCACTAGCCCCTCCGGAACATTTTGAATGCCAATGCCGGTGGCGAGAGCGGTGGCGCTGGCCGGGTCACCGCCGCCGTAGCCTACGCCGACAGCCAGGCCTTCAGGAAAATTGTGGATGGCAATGGCAATGATAAACAGCCAGATGCGCTTGATCTGGTTCGCTTCCGGGCCTTCCTTGCCCTTAAAGAAATGTTCGTGGGGAAAATTTTCGTTGGCCCACCAGAGCAGGGCTCCTCCCAGCAATACGCCCAGCAGCATAATCAACGCTGCCAGAGTCACGGAGTAGCCCTGCTCGATGGCCGCCTCAGTGCCCGGCACAATCAAAGAAAACGACGAGGCCGCTAGCATTACCCCGCCGCCAAAGCCCAGCAGCAGCCCCTGGGTCTGCCGCGAGATTTTGACTGGCAGCAACACGGGTAATGCTCCAACGGTAGTACCTAAACCGGCTAGCAAACTGCCTACAAAGCCCAGCAGTAGGGAGGTCATGACATCTCCAAGAATGAATGTTTTCATTCTATGGGCGTTACAAAAATTAAAAAATCATTCTTACGACGCGTTTAGGCTGTGACCACCGTGTTATCCAGCCTATTAGCCCCAGGACTATCAGGGCACATCCAGGTTTAGCCATCTGGGAACTGCCAGCAGGGGATATATTCCACCCGCCGGCTACCGCACTCACAGGGCACTTCCGAAGAGGCCACCCATTCGCGATCGCAGTCCCTGCAGTGGCAGAAAATATTATGCAAATTAGCCTGCCGAAGGCCGAACTGCCAGCGTTCTAGCTCCTCCGGACTGAAATGCTCTGCCATCGGCTTCCCTACTGTCCTAGCATTTGCAGTCGATACAGGCTCGCATAAAGCCCCCCTTGAGCCAGCAACTCATCGTGGGTTCCCTGTTCTGCCAATCGTCCCTGCTTCAGCACTAAAATCCGATCCACGTTGCGGATTGTCGAGAGCCGATGGGCAATGATAATCGCCGTGCGATTCACCAACAGCCGCTCCAGTGCCTCCTGAATCATCGCCTCCGTCCCCACATCGAGATTGGCGGTGGCCTCATCTAGCACCAAAATATCCGGATTGCGGATGGCCGCTCGAGCAAAGGCCAGCAGCTGCTTCTGACCACCAGACAGGTTGGTCCCCCGGGCCCGTAGCAGGGTGTCATAGCCCTGGGGCAGCTGCTCGATAAATCTGGCCACGTTGGTTTGCTCAGCCGCCGCCTGAATTGCCGCCAAGGGATAGTCCTCCCCCAGGGTGATGTTGGTCTTGACATCCCCTGCGAACAAAAATCCGTCCTGAAGAATCACCGCCATCCGCCGCCTGAGCTCGGCCTGAGGCAGGTCTCGAATATCCGCTCCATCGAGCAAGATCTGCCCCTTTTGGATGTCATAGAGTCGACACAGCAGTCGAATAATTGAGCTTTTGCCAGCTCCCGTGGGCCCCACAAAGGCCACCTGCTCCCCAGGACGAATGGTGAAGTTGAGATCTTTGAGCACAAACTCATCTGGCTTATAGCCGAACCAGACGTGGTCAAACCGAATTTCCGATGGCGTCGGTTCTACCGGCTGGGGTTGAGAAAACTCCGACGTCACGCCAACCGCCGCGGGCGTATTGTGAACCGCATCCAGGGGCGCCCCCACCACTGGCAGGGGCGGGGGCGGCGTTGTCAGGGTGGTGGGAAACTGGCTAGCCGCCGCCCCATTCCCTTCAGAACGGGAAAAGGCAGCTAGCTGGTCCGGATCTTGAATCTCCACCGGAACGTTAAACAAATCCGTAATCCGCTCGATCGCCGTAAATCCGGCCTGAATAGCGGTGAACTTATCGGCAAACTGCCGCAGGGGATCAAATAATCGCTGGGCGTAGAGGATAAAAGTGGTCAGGGTACCCAGGGTCAGGGCCTCCTCAACCACCAGCAGCCCCCCCAGCCACAACACTCCAGCGATCGCCACCAGAGAAATCCACTCCAACGTCGAAGAGACCGCTGAATCGTGAAAGATCGTCTTATCGACAGCGTCGATGTACTTTTGGTTAGTCGAGCGAAACAGCTCAGCATTGTAGCGTTCTCGCCGAAACAGCTGGACTACGTTGATTCCAGCAATATTTTCTTGGAAATTAGCATTCAGCTCCGATAGCTTTTCCCGAGCCCGATAGTTAGCCTTGCGATACTGCTGCTGAAAATAAATAATCAGCCAGGTTACCGGCAACAGCAGCGCCAACAGCATCAACGCTAACTGCCACTGGAGGGCGAACATCGTCACCACCAACACCAGAATCGAGAAAATGTCGCTGATAATTCCCACCGCCCCGGTGGAAAAGACGTCCCCCAGAGCATCCACATCGCTGGTCAGCCGGGTAATCAGCTTACCCACCGGGGTTTTATCAAAAAATCTCAGGGCCAACGAGGTGACATGGCCAAACAGATCCCGGCGGATGTTAGCCGTAATGTTTTGGCCCACCTCCTGAACTAAGTAGCTCTGCCAGCCATCCAACGCCAGCCGCACCGTCACCGTCAGCAACAGCACGATCACCAGCAGATTGAGGCCCCCCTGCAGGGTGCGGCCCTCTAAAAACCAGGACACCGGCTCCTGGCGAATCAGCGAGATCGCCTGACCGATCAAAATTGGCTGCAGCGCATTGGCCAAAGACAACGGCAGCAGCAGCAACAGCGGC
>PYEQ01000845.1 GCA_003017785.1 filamentous cyanobacterium CCP5
GGTAGATGGCGGCGTAGACCCCCATCACCGCCGCGCCATAGATCACGTAGTGGAAGTGGCCCACCACAAAGTAGGTGTTGTTGACGTGGATGTCGAAGGGCACCGCCCCCAGCATGACGCCGGTAATGCCAGCGAACAAAAAGCAGACCAGGCCGCCCAGGGCAAACAGCATGGGCGTGTCGAGCCGCAGCTTGCCGCCCCACACCGTAGCCACCCAGGCGAAAACCTTCACCCCGGTTGGCACCGAGATCAGCATGGTGGAGAACATGAACAGCATTCGCATCCAGCTGGGGGTGCCGCTGGCAAACATGTGGTGTACCCACACCACTGCGCTCAAGGCGGTGATAATCACCGAAGACACCACCACCACCTTGTAGCCAAACAGGGGCTTGCGGGAAAAGACCGGCAGAATCTCGGAGAAAAACCCAAACACCGGCAGAATAATGACATACACAGCCGGGTGGGAGTAGAACCAGAAAAAGTGCTGATACAGCACCGGATCGCCCCCCAGTTCAGGATTGAAGAAACTCGTACCCGTGGTCAGGTCAAACAGCAGCATCACCGCCCCGGCGGTTAATGAGGGCAGACCAAACAGCTGAATCAGCTGGGCCGCCAGCACCGTCCACACGTAGGCGGGCATCCGAAACCAGCCCATGCCCGGAGCCCGCATCCGAAAAATGGTGGTGACGATGTTCACCGCCCCCATGATCGAAGAGACGCCGGAAAGGGCCACCGCCAGCAGCCAGAGGGACTGGCCGTTGATGATGTTGCCCGTGGGATTTTGCAGGCTCAGGGGCGGATAGGCCCACCAGCCGGACTGGGATGGCCCCCCCGGCACAAAGAAGCTGGCAATCAAAATCACCCCAAACACCGGCACCAGCCAGAAGGCGACGGCATTCAGCCGGGGAAAGGCCATGTCCCGTGCCCCGATTTGCAGGGGCACCAGGTAGTTGGCAAAGCCGTTCAGCACCGGAAACGTCCACATGAACAGCATGATCGTGCCGTGCATGGTGAACAGGCCGTTATAGACGGTGCGATCCACCAGGTCGGCATCGGGGGTAATTAGCTCACCCCGCATCACCATCGCCAGCAGCCCGCCGAACATGAAAAAGATGAAGGCGGTGACGATGTACTGAATGCCGATCACCTTGTGGTCAGTGCTGAAGGTGAAAAATCGCTGCCAGTTGTCCGGGGCACCGGGCTGAGGCTGCCCTCTGCCGGTGGTGACGGCGTCTAGGGATGCATTACTCATAGGAGTCCTTATCTGAGCTGGCAAAGTTGACAATGGGAGCCGGAGCCGGTTTTACCGACTCCCAGCCCAGACTGATGGGATTTTTCTCAGCCTGCTTGAACTGGTCGTAGGCTGGATTTTCAGCCTGCTTTCGGGGTTGAGCCGCCGCAAAGGCTAGCCACTGCTGGTAGTCTGCCGCTGATTCCACCACCACGTTGGTCTGGTTGGCTCCCGAATAGGTGCCGCTGTGTTCAGAGTCTCGCAGCCGGTAGCGTCCCTCGCGAATCGGGGTGAACTCAAAGTCGATTTCTCGCCCCGGAATAATATCTTGCTTGACCCGAAAAGCCGGAATATACAGTCCGTGGAGCACGTCTTCGGAGCTGAGTAGCAGCTGCGCCCGCTGGTTGACGGGCAGATGCAGTTCGGTGCTGAGCACATCCTGGTCGGGGTAGTAAAACTCCCAGGCCCACTGGCGCGATCTCACCTCAATCGGAGACTGGGTTTCGGCGGGTAGCGGGGCCGCCTCCGCCGTGGCCATGCCCATGGACAGGTGCTGCATCGGCCCCAAAATCCCCATCTGGTCATAAATCTGGAAGCTATAGGTGCCAATCCAGATCACCAGGGCAAAGGGAATCGCCGTCCAGACCACCTCCAGGGTGACGTTGCCTTCGATGGGGGGCCCGTCGCTGTAGTCGTACTTGGCGGCCCGCTGGAACACCATGGAAAACAGCAGCGTCCCGGTTACTCCTAAAAATATGAAGGTGCCGAGGGTGACGAGGAAGCTAAACAGGTTGTCTACCAAAACGGCCTCAGCCGACGCCTGGGGGGGCATCCAGCTATAGGCCTGCTGGCCCACCCAGAGGCTAATCAGGGCGTAGGCGATCGCCAGACCCGTCAACATCAAAATCGTGCTTCGTTTCATTATTCTTCAGTGGCTTTGCCTGCTTAATT
>PYEQ01000846.1 GCA_003017785.1 filamentous cyanobacterium CCP5
GTAGGGGCACCACCGACTTCACATCTTTCAAGAAGCGATCGCTAAAGCTACTGCTAAAGCTCTGCCCTAGAAATTCGCTCAGGGCTTGGGGGGTGACGTTGGCCACGTTCAGCTTGCTGCCGAACTCGGCCTTGAGGCTGTCGCTGGTGGCTTTATTAATACCAGCAAAGCCCATGAAGCCTTCCTGGAAATCGGTCTTGAGGCTGGCGCGGGAGTCGGCGATCAGGCTCTCGCTGTAGCCCACATCCTGGCCCAGCACGGCGGCAACGAGGCCGGCAGGGGCGGAGGCGATCGCCTCCAGGCTCCCTAAACTGGCGGATTCTAGCTGCGATACCGTGCCCTGGTCGAAGTCGGGGATGGGAGCGCGGGCAGTGGAGGTGGGCTTGTCGAGGGCGTTATCGGCGGCCACCAGCACCACCGGCAAGCGGCTACCGTCAGCGGTCTGCACGAATGCCTCCATGCCAGTAGGCCCCTGATCGGGGCGGTAGTTCTGGCTGACGTACACCTTGGCATCGGCAGCAGCGATCGCCGGGTCATTCACCATCAAACCCAGCACAGATTCAACGCCTAGCTGGATGTCCAGATCTTCCAGCCGTATCCAGTCTTCAGGACTGGGGTCAATGTTGCCTGGATCGAGACCGGGTAGGGTTTCAGTCCAGTTTGGGTACAGATCGACCCATTTGGGGTCAAGAATCACCCCATCAATAATCGAACCGCCGGGAATCACCTTGCCGCCGGGAATCCGAATATCACCGGGGAAGGTGCCAATCTTTCTCTCTCGGACCACCACCGTCGCCGTCACGGATCGGTTGGGCTTGACCGTCACCTGCACCGGAACGCTGTAGAGATTGCGGCGGCGGTTCACCAGATTTACGCTGACGGCGTAGGTACCGACGGGGATGCGCCGCCGGTAGAAAATATCGGGGTCTTTGGCGATCGCCAAGCTATCAATCTTTTCCTGACTGGCCCTGCTGACGGTGCCACTGGTGCTGGCGATCGCCTGCTCCACCAGCACCGCGTATTTTTGACGGGTCTGGGATTTGGCTTTACTCAGTTCGGCTTTGAGCTGCAGGTCTAGATACCGGCTGCCAGTTTTGGAGGAGGGAGACTTGATCACAAAGATTTCCCGGGTCTTGATATTCTGCGCCTGCACCGACGCAATCAGCTTGGGGCTAATCACCTGCCCCCGCACGTCAGTCACGATTACGGTCAGGGTGCCGGTGGCGGTAGGGGTTTCCTCGGGCGGTTCCGGTTCATCAGGCAGGCGCAGTTCCGGCACCGGAGCCTGCCGCACAAACAGCACGTAGGGGTCGCCACTGGGGGCGTCGTCGAAGCGATAGAGGGTGATCGGCTCTCCCGGCGAGAACGGATCCTGGTAGAAGGACTCATGGACCAGGCTGCGCATCAGGGCCGGATCATCGAACCACAGCACCGAATTTGGATCGACATCAAAGAAGGTTTCTAGATCAAAACCGGTCTTGCCCAGAGGGATGAAGCCTGCCGCAGGCAGGTATTCAAAGTGCTCGGCGGCGGTCACCTCAGCGGCGGCGGCGGTCTGGCGCAGCTCCTCCAGCTGGGTCTGGAACTGGAGCAGCAAGGCGGCGGCTTCTATCGCCCGGCGAGGACTGACGAACTGGGTAAAGCGCTCTTGGAGGCTGGCCGTAGAGAACGGGCTGGGATAGGTTAGGGGTCGCATCCCCGGCAGGCAGGGCCGCCGCACCGCCCACATATCGACAAACTGCACCCGCTGATTCTGGGGGGCTTTCTCGTCGTAGAAAAACACCGCCAGGGGTACGTCGCAGTCGGTGAGCTTTTCGTTTTCCCGCAGGACGTCTTCCAGGCCATAGGTGCTCAGCATCTCCAAAGGATTCGCCGCATGTTGCAACCACACCTCCGTGCCAAAGCAGCGGTGGGCCAGCTGGCTGCGGCTTTTGGGATGCTTCGGATTAATTGGCGCGTCCAAGTCGGGCAGGGACGTTAAATCCGAAGACGCCAGGGGTACCAGCTTGAACTGCACCCCGGTTTCCTCATAGCGGCTGGTGCAGCGCAGGTGTTCGCCGCTGAGGCCAGAATGGTCGGCCCACTGGCCAGGGGAGAGGCGGGTCGCGCTGGTGAGGGTCAGCAGGTAGTAGTTGGTTTTCACTATCCCGTTAAGCACCGCTGCTCCTTCTAAGTCACAGGG
>PYEQ01000847.1 GCA_003017785.1 filamentous cyanobacterium CCP5
GAATTAGCCGCTGCTGAGGCCAGTTCTGCCGCTCCCCGCCAAATGGCATCAGCCACCCTCGCCACCTGGATCATTTCGGCCCCGTCGTGGACCCGCAACACATCTGCCCCGGCAGCGATCGCGCTGGCACAGGCGGCGGCGGTGCCCCAGACCCGCTGCTGAGGATCTGGCTGGTCCAAAATCCAGCCGATGAAGCTCTTTCGGGAAGCCCCCACCAGCAGTGGACAACCCAGGCAGCGCAACTCCCGGAGGTGCCGCAAAATCGTTAAATTTTGCGGATAGGTTTTAGCAAAGCCAATGCCTGGATCAAGGGCGATCGCCGCCGGATCAATGCCCGCCATCTGGGCCGCTGCGAGCCGCTGCTGGAGAAAGTCAGAGATCTCCCCCATCAAATCAGCGTAGTTTGTCTGCTGCTGCATCGTGGCCGGATTGCCCCGGATATGCATCAAGAAAACAGGTACCCCCAGATCGGCCACGGTCTTCAACATGGCTGGGTCGAAAGTGCCGGCGGAAATGTCGTTGACCATGTCGGCCCCGGCCTCTACCGCCGCCTGGGCCACCTCAGCACGGGTAGTATCCACGGAGATTGGCACCGCCGCCAGGGCCGGATCCGGATCGCGACGAATTGCTTCGATCACGGGAATCACCCGCTGCAATTCTTCTTCAAGGGCAATCACGGTCGCCCCCGGCCGGGTAGACTGTCCGCCGATATCGAGAATATCGGTGCCCTTGTGGACCAGATGCCGCCCCTGATGAATGGCCTGATCAAGGCGGTTAAACTGGCCACCGTCGCTAAAGCTGTCCGGGGTGACGTTGAGAATGCCCATGATGTAGGTGCGATCGCCCCAGCTAAAGGTGCGATCGCGAATTGTCCAAGCGGTTGGGGAAGTTTCTATGGCGCCCATGGTGAGTGACCTTATCATCTTTGGTGCGGGCCTATTTTTAGACCAGGCTTTAAGGCGAGTCTTTAAAAGTTCGATCATTACCGTAAGCGATTCAATGCCCCATAGCTCCTATCAGCTCCCAAGAACCTGTTTCTTGGCAACCCATTTCGGGCCTCTACCTCCTTGGCTGAGGCTGACTTTAGAGACATTTGCCAGGAACAAAGACTACAAGCTGCTATTGTTTACCGACCAAAAACTGCGCAGAGCGATCGCCTATGAAAACATTGCCATCCATCCATATTCGCTAACCGCTTTTAATCGGCTAGCCACTGAGAAAACAGGCGTTCCCATAAGCCTCGAGCGAGGCTATAAAATCTGCGACTTGCGGCCTGCTTTTGGAGTAATTTTCGAAGACTATCTCGAAGGCTGCGACTACTGGGGACATGTTGATTTAGACACATTCTGGGGAAACCTATCAGCCTTTCTGCCGCGCCTAATGGCGCAGAATTACGATATTATTTGCGGCTCTCCTTATCATGTCGGTGGACCGTTTTGCCTATATAAAAACACCGAGAAAATTAATTTTCTATACAGACAAAATCCTACATATAGCCACGCATTTACCACTAGCGAAAACGTGGACTTTGATGAGATCGGCATTCAAATTAACTGTCAGGGCTTTGAACGAACGGTCAGGATACAAGAATCAGCCGGAGAACTCTTGGTTTTCAGAGGTCAGGAACAGCTGTGTTTACAGGATGCTCAATCAGCTTGGTGGCCAGCCCAAGTTGCTGAGGCGTTTCCCGATCATCCCCGGAAGCAAACGATTCCCTTAGCCGCTTCTGGTCGTTGGCAGCAGGGAAGGCTGCTCAGCATATTAGATGGCAAAGAGTATATGTTTTATCACTTCAAAATGGGTAAGCGGCGGCTGTTTCGCCCGATTGCGATTAGACGCTGCGATCGCCTCGATTCGTTCGAAGTCGGGCTAGAGGGAATTTGTCTACACTATCGAGGTTGGACGTCTAAGATCCTGCATTTCGGCGAGCAGATCTTGATCCGAGTCACTAAAACACTCATTTATGATCTGGGGCCTATTCGGCATCTTCTAGGATTCAGACGAACTCCGAAATAACTCTAATCAGGCCAAGAAACCAGACATCGCATGGGCGAGTTTTGCCGATCTTTTTTCGAGAATTTATTGACTTCCCGCTGTAAAACGGCCGGAGGCCGGGCATCATGGCACTATCCGTACTATTTCCACCCTGAACGGAGCCCCTGGAAGGGCCTAGCCTATGCC
>PYEQ01000848.1 GCA_003017785.1 filamentous cyanobacterium CCP5
CGAGAGCATCGCGAGCACCCTGCCCGACCTCGGCGGGGGCTTTATCCACAAAGCCAGCGTTACTTAACCGCCCGGAGAGCGATTTGATATCAGCTTCAACCTTGCCCAAGTCTTTCTCGACCTTGGCCCGGAGAGCATCAACGTCGACCACACCAGTCAGCGGAATCAGCACCTGCACCGTGCCAGTGACGCCAGCAAATAGCTTTTGGGGTGGTTCAGCCGGAGTTTCAGAGGCTGGGGGGGCAGGGGCGATCGCGCTGCTGCTGCCGTTTTGAGCCACCGTAAACTCAGAAACGGACCGGGGCCTTGGTGCAGAGGCCGATTTGGTAGCCGTATCAGGCCCCAGCACCCGGCGTCGCCAGGTCTGGTAGGTCTGGCCGAGCTGCTCGCGATCGCCTTTGGTGAGCAAGTTCTGCCGCACAAAGTTAAAGGCAACCCACAGACCCACCAGCTCCATCAATGTGCCAAAGATCGGCGTGCTGTCGACGGCGGTCACCAGAGCGCTGGCAAACTTGAGCCCCACCAGCCCCGCAAAAATCCACAGCAGGGTGAACGCTGGACGACGAATGTCGGCAAAGAACGACCCGGCGTAGTGCAGGGGTTCTTCAAACAAGGGCAGCATGGTGTGCCAAAAGTCTTGCACCTCGGCCACCACCCGGTTCTCGCTGAGCTTCGCCGATCGCTGGCTATCGCCCCCCGCCGCAGCGTGAGCGGTGGAGACCGGCTGCTTGCCGCCCAGAATCACCAGGGTTTCGATTTTGCCCAGGTCTTTGATGTAGTCGGCGGTGTCGTGCAGAATGTGGCGCTCTTCGGCGCTGTCACTCTCCAGAATGGTTTCGATCCGCAGTCCCGGTTTGATGCCCGCCTCGGCCCGCAGATTGCGCACCGTGCGTACGGTATTAAAGACCAGCGTAAACCGCTGTTCCAGGTCATCATCGATCAGGCCGGGAAAGGCCGTGGGGTAGGGCTGCACGGCGAGAAACTGGTCGTCGCCCACCTGGTTGAGGTTGTGCCACAGCTCCTCGGTGATGTGGGGCATAAACGGGTGCAGCAGCTTGAGAATGCCGTCGAGCACAAAGGCCAGGGTTTGCTGCGCGGCGGTGAACTTCGCCGATCCTTCACCCTGCAGGCGCGGTTTGACCAGCTCAATGTACCAATCGCAGAAGTCACCCCAGATAAACTCGTAGAGATCCTTAGCGGCCTCACCCATGCCGTACTGGTCGAGGTTGTCGCGCACGCTCTGCACCACGCGGTTAAAGCGAGACAAAATCCAGCGATCGGCCAGCTCCAGATTGGCCAAATCGGGCACGCCCAGGCTGGCGGCAGACTGCCCGCCCAGGTTCATCATCACAAAGCGGGAGGCGTTCCAGAGCTTGTTGGTGAAGTTGCGGCTGGCTTCCACCGAGGCCGACTCGTCGGTTTTGCGATCGTACTCCAGGCGAATGTCCTGCCCCGCTCCGGTTACCTCGCGAATCAGGGTGTAGCGCAGGGCGTCGGTGCCGTACTTGTTGATTAGCACCAGCGGGTCGATGCCGTTGTTGGCCGACTTCGACATTTTTTTGTTGTTTTCATCCCGCACCAGGCCGTGGATGTAGACGGTCTCAAAGGGCATGGTGTCAGTAAAGTGCCCCGCCATCATGGTCATCCTGGCCACCCAGAAGAAGATGATGTCGAAGCCGGTGACCAGGGTGGTGGTGGGATAGTAGGTCTGAAAATCTTTGGCCGACTCGTCAGGCCAGCCCATGGTCGAGAAAGGCCACAGACCGGAGGAAAACCAGGTGTCGAGCACATCGGGGTCGCGCACCAGCTCCACCCATTCGCCAAAGCGCTCGGTGGCCTTCTCCCTGGCCTCTGCCTCGGTGGTCGCCACAAAGAAGGGGGTATCGTCGGTGATTTCGCCGTTGGTTTCGCTGACGGCGTACCAGGCCGGAATCTGGTGGCCCCACCACAGCTGGCGCGAAATGCACCAGTCTTTGAGGTTGACCAGCCAGTCGCGGTAGACCTTAGTCCAGCGTTCCGGCACGAACTTAGGTTCCTGACGGTTATCGAGATAATCCAGGGCGTTGTCGGCCATTGGCCGAATCTTGACGAACCACTGGGTGGAGAGCAGCGGCTCAACGGGGACCTTGCCGCGATCGCTGTAGGGCACCGTGTGGTGGTAGTCCTCAATTTTCACCA
>PYEQ01000849.1 GCA_003017785.1 filamentous cyanobacterium CCP5
ATGCAGGCCGAACCGCCTAGAGAACCTACCCTTACCGACGTGCTCACCGAGCTGCGCGAGTTTAAGGCGGATGTAGACCAGCGCTTTGAACAAGTGGATCGTCGGTTTGAACAGATCAAACAGCAGTTTGAGCAGCGTCTTGACAAGCTCGATTACAAGTTCGACACCTACGAAAACGCCTCAGACAAGCTGGTGCGACTGGCCACAACGATTATCATTGCAGCGGCCACGGTAGCAATTTTGCCTTCGGCGTTTCAGGCTTTTGGCCCGTTGGTTACCCAGCTAGTTTCAGCAGGGCAGTAGCCATCAGTGAATGGACAATGCTTTCCTACCCAGAACAATTTCCCGCAGCAGCATTTTGTTAGCAGCACGACCAGAGGGCAACTGTATCAGCCATTTTCCTGAATTAATACGGAACGTTTCCGAGTAATTCCTTTATTACGAGGTTTGTGCGAGAATCGCCTGTGTCTCCATCCGCTAGTGAGAGACATACGAATAGCTTTGTGGCGATTCCCTAATAGACGGTAGATAACAAGATTTTTCTGAATCGTTGGGTTGTTGTAGCGCTCAGTCTTTGGCGAGAGCGAGAGCAGTGCTGTTTGAAAATGGATGTGAGCGGGCGGATCGCACTGCCTGACCGAGTTTTGTTAAAGATTGCTGACAAGTAGAAATATCGTAGGCTCTGCAAATAGCAAGAGCAAGATTGGCCTATACCATCACCTGATGGAAACAGTGATGACTAAAAACCAACCTCTAATTACTAGCTATATGGATTGGACAAAATTGATGCCCAATCCACCTCTATTGACCAGTTTTCAGGCTAATTGGAGCAGTATTCACCTTGCTCATTATCGTCATCCCAACCTTAATTTTCCAGAAATATCGAACTCTCAGCACATTCTACTCATTCCACTAGGACATCATAAAATTGATTTTGATTTTGCTGCAGACGGACGTTTGCGAACAGTTTCATATAGCGAGAAAGACTATCATCGCGGCTATATTGAGATTTATCCTGCCGACTTACCTGTCAGCTTGAATTCTCACTCTACAGTTAGAGACATGGAGCTAATCCAGTGTTACTTGGAGCCTAATTCATTAGCGCAGACCGCCTATGAATCAATCAATCCTGATAGAGTTGAGCTGTCTCTGGCACTTAAAAAAGTTGATCTGCTAATTACACAAATTTGTTTAGCACTTAAGGCAAGTTTGGAAGTAGACTGCACTGGTAGTGGCTTCTATGCTGATTCTATGACAACAGCATTGTCAGCTCATCTGTTGCGTCATTACACCACTCGTAAACACACCTTTCGAGAATATGATGATGGGCTGTCTAAACAAAAGCTCAAGCAAGCTTTTGAGTATATTCAGGCACATTTAGGCGAGAACATATCCTTAAGTGAAGTCGCCAACGAACTGGGGATGAGTCAGTACTACTTCTGCCGCCTGTTCAAGCAGTCTACTGGCGTATCTCCCCACCGGTACTTAATTCGCCAACGGGTAGAGCAGGCCAAGCACCTGCTGAAGAAACCAGAACTCAGTATTACCTGGATCGCCCTGGAGTGCGGCTTTGCCAACCAAAGCCACTTTGCCAAGTGCTTTCGCCAGCACACTGGTATGAACCCCAACCAATTCCGTAAGCTATAGCAAGATTGTATTCAAAGCCGCAAGAAAGTGTGCGACTGGCTTTCTAAGTCTTAAGTAATATCTTGCTCATGCTTACGTAGTAAGGAGCGTTATTATGCCTTCAGTAATTGGAGCAATCAGAGATAAGTGGCTTGCTCTTGGTGGAGAGTCATCGTTCCTCGGACAACCTGAGACAGACGAACTGACAACGCCAGATGGAGTTGGGCGTTTTAACCATTTCCAGGGCGGCTCTATTTATTGGACACCATCCACTGGAGCACACGAAGTTCATGGTGCTATCCGTGATAAGTGGGCTGAACTTGGATGGGAACGTTCATGGCTTGGCTACCCAATTACAGATGAGATAGAATTTCCAGAGGGTGGTAGAGTAAGCTCTTTCCAGCATGGCACGATCTACTGGTGGCCTGATACTGGAGCTATTGAATTAAACGATGTTGTCGTCCATTACACTGGGATAGTCTGCTTTGGCGAAAGCAACGAGCTTTCATCATCTGATGAACCTTACGTTGTAATGGGACTAAATAGCCC
>PYEQ01000850.1 GCA_003017785.1 filamentous cyanobacterium CCP5
TCTCAAAGGCAAGTTCGCCCAGGTGAAAATCACCGAGGTGCGCCCCTTCAGCCTCACCGGCGAACCCCTGCAGATTTCGGATAAATCTGAGGTCTCGAATCCAGCGGTACTGGCTTAGGTCAGCCCAGCATACCCCCTTAAGCTTGGGCAAGCTGGCTATGGTCTAGACTAGGGAAGCCTGCTTGATTGGCCTGGATTCTCCAGGGACTTGATAGTTAGGATTCAGCCAGCAAACCGGCAGGGCTTCGCCGGACGGAAACCTCAAATGGGCTTTGGAAAACTCCTCTGGATCTTGCAGTTCTTCTCCGGCGTGGAACCGACCTTCGACGGTGGTGATGTTTGGATCCCACAGCTCTTGAAGAGCTAATACTTCGACTAGATTCTGACTTGGGCCATGTTTTAAAAACATGATGTTCCCCTTGAATTGCGATTTGCAGTTCGCCCGGAGGTAAGGAAAAACTCCTTGCTCCACTCCAGGGCAATCAAAAAATACCGACTAAAACAATAACGGTGAGCAAACTAATTAGTCCTAAAATCCACAGGGCAATCATGGCGTATGGTGCATGATTAATCCGCTCTAGATAGGCATTAACCTTGCGATCGCGCTCATCGTCTGGTTTCCAAACCATATCTTTCATAGCCGTTCTCCTTTGAATTTTTCAAGCTTTTGAACAGGCTTATTCTCAGGAAGAGGTCTTGCCTTAATCTTAGACGGGGCTAAAAAAACTTCCTGGGAAGGAATCAAATTCTTAATGCCTCTCGGATTAGTTCTGAATCACTTGGCGTGGCGTTTTGGTGACGGGCGAGGGCGATGTTCGGGCCAGCCTGGGGGACCTGCCATGGCGATGCCCGCTGTTAGTGCGCCACAGTCCCAACAATGCCAATTAGCCTTTGCTTAGCTAGGGTATCGATGGTTGCATTGAGGAAAAGCATGGGTACTTACCTGATCACGGGCGCGAATCGGGGCATTGGGCTGGAATATTGTCGGCAGCTGCAGCAGCGGGGGGAAACGGTGATTGGGGTCTGCCGTTCGGCCACTCCGGAATTGAAAGATCTGGGCATTCGGGTGGAGACCGATGTGGACATTACCTCCAACGAGTCTGTGGCTGACCTGGCCCAGCGCCTCCAGGGCACCCCCATCGACGTGTTGATCAACAACGCCGGGATGCTAGAACGGGTCAGCCTCGAAGACCTGGACATCGAGAGCATTCGCCAGCAGTTTGAGGTCAATGCCATTGGCCCCCTGCGGCTGACGCGATCGCTGCTGCCCCACCTCAAGGCCGGCTCCAAGGTGGCGATCATGACCAGCCGCATGGGTTCCATCGAAGACAACACCTCCGGCGGTTCCTACGGCTACCGGATGTCGAAGGTAGCCCTGTCCATGGCAGGCAAGTCCCTGTCCCATGACCTGAAAGACCGGGGCATCGCCGTGGCGATTTTGCATCCGGGGCTGGTGAGCACCCGCATGACCGGCTTCACCGGTAGCGGCATCACCCCTGAGCAGGCGGTGGAAGGGCTGCTGGCGCGCATCGACCAGCTGACCCTAGAGAATACTGGCACCTTCTGGCATTCCAACGGAGAGGTTCTACCCTGGTAGAGCGTCTTGGTAATTAGCTGATAATCAGAAAAAGGGTCAACAGGAGGGTCACAATGCAGATTGCCCAGCGGATGCAGCCGCTTCAAGTGAATGTGTTTGCCGATATGGATCGGGCCAAGGCCGAGGCTCGGGCTGTCGGGCAGGACATTCTGGATCTGTCCCTGGGCTCCTCCGACCAGCCCACCCCGCCCCACGTGCTGGAGGCGATCGCCGCTGCCCTGCCCGACACCTCCACCCACGGCTACTGCCTGTTTTCCGGCACTGAGGCGTTTCGTCAGGCGGTGGCCGCCTGGTACACCGACAAGTTCGGAGTGCCAGTCGATCCTGAAACCGAGGTGCTACTGCTGATTGGCTCCCAGGAGGGTACCGCCCACCTGCCCCTGGCGCTGCTGAATCCAGGGGACTTTGCCCTGCTGATGGATCCGGGCTACCCTTCCCACTCGGGGGGGGTGCACCTGGCCAGCGGCCAGATGTACACCATGCCGTTGCTGGCGAAAAATGGTTTTCTGCCCTTGTTCGAAGATATTCCCCCAGATGTCTTGAAGCAATCGAAGCTGATGGTGCTCAGCTATCC
>PYEQ01000851.1 GCA_003017785.1 filamentous cyanobacterium CCP5
GCCTTGCAGGGCTTCCTCAACCGTTTGGACTCCTTGCTCAGGCTTCACAAACGGCTGCGCTTCCTGCACGAGAACCGCTTTCCGGCCCGTCTGATTGAGCGCTTCGATTCGCTGGGCTAGGGGTTCTAGACCCTTCTCCTTGGCCATAGTGGCGCGGGTGCGGCGTTTAGGCCGGTAGGGCAGGTAGAGATCTTCTAGCTCGGTCTTTTGCTGGCAGGTCGCAATGGCCAATTTCAGCGCCTCAGTCAGCTTGCCCTGAGCTTCGATCTCGCTCAGCACCGTCTGGCGGCGGTCTTCGAGTTCGGTCAAATACTGGTGACGCTCGGCGATTTGCCGCAGCTGTACCTCGTCTAGATCCCCGGTGCGCTCTTTGCGGTAGCGGGCTACGAAGGGCACCGTGGCTCCTTCGGCAAATAGCTCTAGGGTGGCCTCAACCTGGGCAGGGCGAATCTCTAGCTCAGCGGCAATGGTGTTAGCAATAGTCGTCATAAAAGGCGGCTTCAGTCTCCGTACTCTTGCAAGAATAGGAGAAAATCCTCTAAGGCTGCTTGGGTTTGCTCGCTAGGGGTAAGTTGATGCCGTGTTTGGAGAACGATCCATCGATTTTGGATAGCAGCTCTGCGAGTCGCTCGTTCTCGCTCCTCAAGTCGTTGCCGCTCTGCCTCAGCGTTTCGTTGCTCCTCTCGAACTCTTCGTTGCTCCTCTCGAACTCTGCGTTGCTCTTCCTCAGCCTTTCGTTGTACTTCCTCAGCTCTGCGTTGCTCTTCCTCAGCTCTTCGTTGTGCTTCTTCAGCCAGGCGGTCTGTTTCTCGGTTTCGACGGTTCCACTCAACGCCGAAATTAGCCAGTGCAGCCAGGAGGGCTGCCACAGTGAGTCGGTTGCTCCAGATTCTGGGCTGAGCGACGAGTTCGAGGAATCCGAAGTCTTGTTCATCATAGAACCGCAGAAAGGCTACAGCGATTGTCAGTATCGTCAGCCCGGTGGCTGGCAACAGGGTCAAAAAATTGAGCCAAACTTGACGTCTGATTGATTCCATCCTAACCGATGGGCCTTGTTCCCTAACCGAGGAGCTAGAGACTGCGACAGCGCTGCCTTGATCAAAAGCATTCCCTGCTCAGGGAGGAAAATTTATTAGTAGCTGACGATTGCCCCCAGTGATTTGAGCATGCGGGCTTCAGTGTCTGAAAGCCCGGTGGCCCCGCGAATATTGACGCCTTCGTAGGGGCGATCGGGCCGCAGGATCTGCTGGCAAACGCCTGAGTCTAAGGCCCAGATACGAATTTCGTCATCCTGACTGGCCGTCACCAGATGGGCTCGACTGGGGCTAACCGAGACCTGCCAAATATCCTGACTGTGGCCCTTGAGCACATAGCGACGCTGATTCGTTTCAACAGCCCACACTTCAACCTGGGCCGCCGCGCTGGTAATGGCTAAAATCTCCCCGGTGGGGCTGGTAGTAACGCCCTGAAGCCACTGTTCAGCGGGGTGCTGCCAATGGCCTCGTAACGCTCCTGGCAGGGGCGCTGGGTCAACAGCGTTGCTCAAATCAGGGCTGCTGATGCTGGCCAGGCTCCACCAGCGCACGGTGCCGTCGTGGCTGGCGCTGGCCAGTATCGCCCCGTCTAAACTCACCGCTAGCCCGTGCACCTGACCCTGGTGGCCGCTGAAGGTGTGCGGCTCGCAGGCGATCCCTAAATCGCCAGTGCGGGTATAGCGATCGAGGGGCCATAGGCCAATGGTGCCGTCCCGTGCCCCCACGATCAGCCCGTCTTCGCTGGCGTTAAAGGTTAGGGCCGACGGGCTATCAGGGGTGCTGTCTAGATCGCCAATACAGCTGCCGGTGGCCGTGTCCCAAATCGAAACGTTGCCCGCCAAACTTACACTGGCTAGCCATCGACCGCTAGTGCTAAAGCTGAGCAGGGTCGCGGGGGCCGTAAGTGGCCAAACCCACCGGCCTTCGCCACTTACCGATGACCATAGGCGCAGGGTCTGGTCATCGGCACTGCTGGCCAACCACTGACCGTCGGCGCTGAGCGCTACGGTGCGAACCGGACCGCTGTGACCGACTAGCGTGCGAGGACCGCTGGCGTAGGGGATGCCCGCATCAATCTGCCAGAGGCGCAGATGGCTGTCATCGTGCCCTGTCAGGATGGTGCTGGAGCCGGGGC
>PYEQ01000852.1 GCA_003017785.1 filamentous cyanobacterium CCP5
AGGCACAAGGCGTAGATTCAAACATTTCAACTACCAACTATCCCAACTGGTAGATGTCATTAGCTCTTTGCTTTTAAGCAAAGTAGTGGATTGTGGCTACAGCTGATGTGCTCAAAGGTTAGACCATTAGTTTTTGGAAAGCGCAGGTTCAGGCAAACCAAAATGAGAGCAGTGGAAATTTAGAACCGACACTCAAGGAGAATCAGCATGGCTCAAGAACTTAAAAATCGTAAGGTGGCGATCTTAGCCACCGACGGCTTTGAGCAAGTAGAATTGACCGAGCCGAAACAGGCTCTAGAGAAAGCCGGTGCCCAGGTGCACGTTGTCGCCCCCCAAGGGGACTCGATTCAGGGCTGGAATCACCATGACAAAGGCGACAAAGTAGCCGTCGATCGCACCCTTGACCAAGTCAAACCCAGCGACTACGACGCGCTTGTGCTGCCGGGTGGGGTTTTGAACCCTGATCAGCTCAGAACCAATGAACAGGCCGTTCAATTTGTGCGGGCATTTTTTGCCGACAGCAAGCCCGTTGGCGCGATTTGCCACGGCCCCTGGACGCTGGTTGAAGCCGGTGTCGTTAAGGGGCGGAAGGTAACCTCCTGGCCCTCTTTAAAAACTGACCTCAGCAATGCGGGGGCCAACTGGGTCGATCAAGAGGTGGTGGTCGATCAGGGCTTAGTGACCAGCCGCAACCCTGGCGATCTGCCTGCTTTCAACAGCAAAATTGTGGAAGAATTTTGCGAGGGCAAGCACCTGGCCCAGGCTCAGGCGGTGTAATGTGCCGTTGACAGCAGGTATGGTTATGGATGGTGAGTTGAGTTTGTCGAAATGGCCCACGGTGCAGCTGCGATCGCAGTGTGTTTTCCGCTAATCCTACTGACCACCGCCTGGCCTGCTCGGGCGGCTAATTCTTTGACCGGGGCGGTCTCCGTCGAGGTCGGACCTGGGCTACTGGCTCAAACGCCGATTCAGCAGGCCGCTTTGCAGCGCCAGAGAGCCGCCCTGCTCTATAACCAGGGCGATTTAGCGGGGGCCGCCGCCCTGCTCGAACCGTCTCTGGCGGCCTACCTGGAGGGCAGCGACCCCAACCAAATTCAGCAAACGGCTTCCTTCTTGGGCCTGGTCTATGCCGAACTCGGCGAGGCGGCGGTAGGCAGCGGCCATTTGGCTGTCGCCCTCGACTACTATCAGCGGCAGATCGATACCCTGGCTGTGGGGTTCAACCGAGCCGCTGAGGTCGAGGCGCTAGTCAACGCCAGCCAGGTGGCGATGCAGCTGGGACAATCGACCCTGGCGCAGGAGTACCTCGAAACCGGGCTAATTATTGCCCAGGAGGTCGGCAATCCAGTCCTAATTCAGCAGGTGCAAAGCCTGCTAGACGGCTAACGAGTAAGCCATGATGCCAGAGGCTGCCAGCGCAGGGGTTAGCTCCGTCACTCTGTCAGGGCTGATTGCGGCTGGGCTGGCGGTTGTTCACCTGCTGGCTAAAAATCTGCGGTTTTTGCGGGTGGTGCCCCGCAGTCGCTGGCTCTCGTTTGGCGGCGGTGTGTCGGTGGCCTACGTTTTTGTTCATATTTTGCCTGAGCTCAACGAACAGCAGGAATTCATTCAAGACACGCTGAACAGAGAGCTTTTATTTTTAGAAAGCCACGTGTACCTGGTTGCTCTGCTGGGCGTCGCTATTTTTTACGGGCTGGAGCGGCTGATCAAGCAGTCTCGGCAGCAAAATCAGGCCGAGGGGGAAGGGGATGTGGCCGAACGCCACGTCTTCGGTATTCACATGGTCTTCTTTGCGGTGTACAACGCCCTGATTGGCTACCTGCTGGTGCATCGAGAAAGCCAGGATTTGGATAGCCTGTTGGCCTTTGCCATAGCCATGGCGCTCCATTTTGTGGTCAATGACTACGGTCTGCGGCAAGACCACAAGCACAACTACGACCACACCGGGCGCTGGGTTTTGGCGGCGGCGATCTTGGTGGGCTGGGCGATCGGGGCTGGTACCGAGATTCATCAGGCGGCGATCGCGGTTCTCTTTGCCTTTTTGGCGGGCGGCGTCATTCTCAACGTGCTCAAAGAAGAACTGCCCGAGGAGCGCGAAAGCCACTTCGGCTCCTTTGCGATCGGCGCGGCGGGCTACAGCTTGCTATTGCTGGCCATCTAAAAGGGC
>PYEQ01000853.1 GCA_003017785.1 filamentous cyanobacterium CCP5
CCGTCAGATGGGCCACCACAAACACCCCCGCCACCTGATCGGCAGCTAGGGCGGTTTCCGCCTGGGAGTAGATGGGAATCGGCTCAGCCTGGTACAGCACCGTGCCGGATGGCGTTGACTCGATGCCCGTTTGGGGCCGGATGAGCTGCCCCCACCGCTGAATCAACGGCGAGTCGGGCTGAAGAGCCACAGGCAGAGCCAGGGAGCTAGCGCGGTAAAACTGCCCGTTGGAAAGGGTCAGTAAGAACTCGCTGTCTTCGGGAATATTGCGAGACAAAAACACGTCGAAAATCGCTTCAATATCATCCCCAAAAGGCTGTCCCGTCAGCGGATCATTTCCGTTCCGCAGCTGGCGAAATTCTTGGATTTCCTGCTGCAGCGACTGCTGCACCCGTTCTTCGAGTCGGGCCAGCAAAATCTGGCGCACCATCAGCACCGAAGCCAAACTGGAGAGGGACATCAAAACCAGATACCAGATCAAAATCCGGGTGCGGGCGGCCCCCAAAATCTGCCGCCGGCGATTGATCTCGACTGTTTCAGTCCTGACTTCCAAGGATCTTTCTCACAATCAGCACAGCAAAACGGTAGGAAACCCGCTAAGGACCGTTTTGCTTAGGGAATTAAAAACTTCCAAGTCTTCACTTCATGTTGAACGATTTTCGGGCTCAATGTTCCTTCTTGGGGCTTGAGCTGGCCCTAAGGCCAGAAAAATCAGCTTTGCCTGGTCGGACGGCAGCGATCGCCCCTGGCAACGGTACTGAACCAGCTTAATTTAGACAGGCCCAATGGAGGGGTTAGGGGGTAGAGGTTCAGGGTGCAAGGTTTACGGTTGTCAGTCAAGGGGCAGCCTTACACCTTGTACCCTGCACTCCAGCAAAAGCTGACTACAGGGGGATGATTCCTGGCCCAAACCCTGGCTAAGTGGGGCTACATAGCCGGGTTTCCGGGGGGAGAGCGTCAAATGTCGTTCTGTCTGCCCCTGGTGGCTATTATTTGACGTTCTCTCTCCAGACGATGCAGCAAACTCTAAAACGACTGGCCAGCTTTTGGATGCATGAGGTGCATCCCCGCCTGATGTCTTTTGTGGCGACCGTCGGGGTCGTCTGGCTGGCGGTGTGTTTACTGGCGATATGGGGGCTGTCCAGCCTGATGGACGAAGTCATAGAGCAGGAAGCCTTTGTCTTTGATGAGACTGTTCTGCTGTGGATTAACCAGTCCACCTCCCCCCTGCTGGATCAGATCATGCTGACCATCACTCGCCTGGGAGATCCGGCCTTCGTCATTCCCCTGACCGTTGCCGTGTTTATCTGGCTTTGGTGGCGGTGGCGACGGCGGATTGCCCTAATATTTGCCCTCAACTGCATTGGGGGCGCCGTGCTCAGCACCGGCATGAAGCTAATTTTCGGCAAGGATCGACCGGCGCTCTGGCCTCAGCTGATTTCCGAAACCACCTACAGCTTTCCGAGCGGCCATGCGCTGGGGTCAATGGTGCTCTATGGGTTTCTGGCCTATCTGCTGGTGCAGCGCTTTCCCCAGCAGCGGCCCTGGATTTACGGGGTCTCTGGCCTGCTGATTGCCGGGATAGGGTTTAGTCGTCTCTACCTGGGAGTCCACTGGCCAACAGACGTGCTGGCAGGGTACAGCATCGGTTTTCTATGGGTCAGTATTTCCATTGGCCTGTATCAGCTGGCGACCCGACGACGGTCAAAGCCCGCCCTCGAGGGGGGATCGCGCTACGATTCCTCCACCTAAACTGTGTCCTATCCAGTTTTCACACAGGCTGAGGATGGCCTCAGTGTGGGGTCGGCGATCGAGGATGCGATCGCTGATGTGAAGATGACGCACCAGGCTCAGCAGGGTATAAAACTCAATTCTGCCGCTGAAATCAGCGTCCGCTAAAGCCCCATAGGTCCGTTGCAGGGCCACTGCCTGGGCTTGCATAGCTGCCGGATCGCCCAGCAGCCGGAGGCTTTGCTCGATCATATGGGCAATGAAGTTGCCCATATCCAGAGCCGGATCCCCTAGACAGCCAAGGTCGAGATCGACGAGCCAGAGGCGGTTGTGGTCGACGAGGATTTGGTCCGGGTAGAAATCGCGGTGAATGAGGGTGAGGGAATCAGGAGATGGGGAGATGGGGGAATGGGAGGTGGAAAGATCAGCGC
>PYEQ01000854.1 GCA_003017785.1 filamentous cyanobacterium CCP5
ACGGTATATGAGATTACCAATACCTGAGGCATCTGTGAACTGCCCTTAGCCAGTGGCAAGAACAGGAGCAAGCGCATCTTACCCCGTCAAGCTGGGTCAGAGTTGGAGGCTAAGGACGCAAATAGCGGTGGCACAAGGCCAAGAGAGGCGCATGATTGGGTAGAAACAACCGGTTTTGCCAAAATGAATTACGGTAGTTGGATAGTCATAATCAGGGTTCGAATTATCGGCATCAGCCATGACCCGGCGCAACCACGCCCGGTTCAGCGCTCTGCCATCGGATCCTCCCCAACTGAGGAGTGAAGAGAAATGGCAATCAGTCTGCAGCAGGCCCTGGGCGTAGGGCAATATTTGGTTACCCAGCGCCTCAAAGGCCGCAAGCAATACCCCCTGGTGCTGATGCTGGAACCGCTGTTTCGCTGTAACCTGGCCTGCTCGGGCTGCGGCAAAATTCAGCATCCCAAAGAAATTCTGAAGCAGAACCTGTCGCCCGAGGACTGCTTCGCTGCGGTGGAAGAATGCGGCGCTCCGGTGGTTTCAATCCCCGGTGGAGAGCCGCTGCTGCATCCTCAGATTGACGAAATCGTGCAGGGGCTGGTCGATCGCAGAAAGTTTGTCTACCTCTGCACCAACGGCCTGCTGCTCGAAAAAAGTCTCCACAAGTTTACGCCGTCGCCCTATCTCTCCTTCAGCGTTC
Source organism: filamentous cyanobacterium CCP5 (assembly GCA_003017785.1). Classification (GTDB taxonomy): domain Bacteria; phylum Cyanobacteriota; class Cyanobacteriia; order Phormidesmidales; family Phormidesmidaceae; genus CCP5. The sequence goes on from PYEQ01000854.1 coordinate 698, forward strand.
ACCTGGACGGCATGAAAGAGCTGCACGACCAATGCGTCGATCGCTCCGGCGTGTTCGATATTGCCATTAGCGCCATTCGAGCCGCCAAAGCACGAGGCTTTCGCGTTACCACCAATACCACTGTGTTTGAGGGTACTGATCCCAAAGAGATTCAGGTGCTCTTCGACTATCTCACCGAGCTCAAAGTCGACGGCATGATGGTATCGCCGGGCTACAGCTACGAGTGGGCTCCCAACCAGGAGCACTTCCTCAAGCGCGAGCAGACCAAAGCGCTGTTTCGCGAGATTTTAGCTCCCTTTACCGCCGGCAAAAAGAAATGGGAGTTTAACCACAACCCCCTCTTCCTAGATTTTCTAACCGGCCAAAAAGACTATGACTGCACGCCCTGGGGTAGCCCCAGCTATAGCGTGCTGGGCTGGCAAAAACCTTGCTATCTGCTCAACGAAGGCCATTACGAAACCTTCCAAGAACTGCTCGACAACACCGACTGGGATCAGTACGGCCACAACAGCGGCAATCCCCAGTGCGCCGACTGCATGGTGCACTGTGGCTATGAGCCTACCGCCGCAGAAGCAGCCCTCCAGCCGCAGAACATGCTGCGAGCAATGGGCAGCCTCTTCTAGAGGGTTTGGTTGCCGCCGTCCTGTCTAAAAACCCCTCTTGCTACAGCCCTGGGGTAGTTTGCTCAAACATGGCGGCAAAATCCGTCGTCACCACGGCCCCTGGGGTGCCCTCGGGCTTTGAAATGACGTCAAACGCTTTATTGCGAGCAGCGGGGGCTACCAACGCCTGCACCACGACTTCGGCTACATCGGCGCGAGGAATAGAGGTGGGAATGCCATCGGGTGGATTGGCCAGCAGCGCGTCGTCTTTACCCACCAATAGCTCGCGCTGCCCCCCGGGCTGATCCTGCAGCCCCCCGCGCGAATGATGGCGTAGTCGATACCTGAATTAATCAAGTAAGCCTCTGCCTTACGCTTCCAGATCAAGATATTGCCGTTGGCCATGCGGTTAAGCGGGTGTTGCTCGTTGGTGCTGCCCATGGAGCCCACCAGCACAATATGCTTGACTCCGGCAGCCCGAGCCGCCTCAATTTGGTTGATCTGCCCCTGGTAGTCAACCTGCTCTGGTGTGCCGCCCTCAGCATAGACAAACTCGGGCCGCTGTCCTGGTTCTGGCGGGGCTTTCATTTGCGGTACAGCACTGGTGAGAATGACCAGAGCATCGCAGCCTTCTAGAGCGGCCCTGAGGCGATCGCGATCGCCGATGTTGCCCAAGTAGAACCCCTCCGTGGTGCCAAAGACCTCTCTCACCTTCGCCTCAGAGCGGGCAAAGCCTTTGGTGACAAACTTCTCCGGCTGCTGCTGGAGCTTCTGAACAACAAGAGCCCCCGTGCGCCCGGTAGCGCCAGTGACTAAAACATGGAGGGGAGTGGTCATAGGAAGTTAGGTTATCGCTACAGACC
>PYEQ01000076.1 GCA_003017785.1 filamentous cyanobacterium CCP5
GTCGAGCGTTATACCGAACCGACTTTAAAGCACTTCCCAAAGATCAAACCTTCCGAGAGGTCCAGGACGGTAGTTCGACAGGCTCACCACAAGCGGTCCGTCCTGGTCGCAGGAGTCCGAGGGGAGCGAGATCCCCTCGGGTAGAGATTGGGCTTTCCAGCCCAGTTGGAGTCTTACCGACGACTCTATCGAAATAGCCACGGAATAGCCACTGACAAAAAATGTCCCCTTAACAGGGCTACCCCTGAAAGCCTTACACCCTGTCGGCCCAATATTCCATGGCCCGCTGTTCGACGCTGCCATCAGGCATCACCGTCTGATGTAGCTTGGCCCCATACAGCTCACTGCCAGCCAGTTCGGCCCATTTCAGCTCGGCTTCTTCTAAATCCGCTCCCAAAAACTGGGCCTTCCACAGCTCCGCTCCCCGCAGGCTAGCCCCCTTGAGATTGGCCCCCCGCAGGTCGGCCCCGGTGAGGTCAGCATCCCGCAGGTTAGCCCGCTGGAGGTTGGCCCCCCGCAGATTGGCCCCCTTGAGCCGGGCCTTTTCCAGGGTGGCCCCCCGCAGCATGGCCTGGGCCAGGTTGGCATGGCTGAGATGGGCTTCTTGCAGATCGGCCCCCCGCAAATTTGCGCTCTGCAAATCGGCATTAGTCAGGTGAATCTGGGCCAGGTTAGCCCCGGCGGCTTCTAGGGAGCGCAGGGGCACGCCGTCCCGGTGGAGGTCTTGGAGGGCCTGGAATCGGGCGTAGCTGGTGGAAACTTTGGCGGCGGCGGCATTGTCAATGATTCGCCAGGCTTCGTAGTGTTTCTGGGCTTTGCGATCGGGAGCCCCCTTAAAGTACAAAATCACCGCCGCCACGATGGCAAAGGATTCGGCATTGTCGAAGAAAATCTTCAGGGCTTCCCGGCCCAGCAGGTCCCTGGGCCGCTCGATCACCAGATCTTCTTGAATCCAGAAGGCGATCGCCGCCAGCACCAGCACCGACAGCAGCACCGCCAGCCAGGTGGGAACACGCTGGATCAGTCGCTCCAGGCGACGCAACAGCTGCCAGCTTCGACCCATAGCTTTGATTCCTGACGGTTGATCATTTGGATTTTCCCACGTTCTCAGCCCAGGGATAAGCCGACTTAGAATAGGCCCAGTTGGTATTAAGCGCAGCTATGGCTCCCCGCCTTTTGATTATCGGCCTCGACTGCATGGAACCGTCCCTGGTATTTGACCAGTGGCGCGACGATTTGCCGAATCTGCGGCAACTCATGGACCAGGGCAGCTACGGCCGCCTAGAAAGCAGCATTCCGGCGATCACCGTGCCCGCCTGGAGCTGCATGATGAGCGGGCGCGACCCTGGGGAGCTGGGGGTCTACGGCTTTCGCAACCGCAGCGATCGCAACTACCACTCCATGAAAATTTCCGACGGCAGCGCCATCAAGGTGCCACGCCTGTGGGACATTCTGGGAGAAGCGGGCTGGCAAGTGGCGGCCCTGAGCGTGCCTGGAACCTCGCCCCCCTATCCGGTCCAGGGCTCCCTGGTGTCCTGCTTTCTCACCCCCAGTACGGAGGTGCCCTTCGCCCACCCGCCAGAACTGGCCGACGCCATTCGGGACTGGATGCCCGATTTCATGATGGACGTGCCCAACTTTCGCTCCGACGAAAAGGCCCGGATTCTAGAAAACCTCTACAGCCTCTGCGACCAGCGCTTCACCCTGGCGGAAAAGCTGATCGCCCGGGACGACCCCGACTTTCTGATGCTGGTGGATATGGGGGTGGACCGCATCCACCACGCCTTCTGGAAGCCCATGGACCCGCGTCACCCCCAGTACGAGCCGGATTCGCCCTTTGCCACCGCCATCCACGACTACTACGCCCATGTGGATCAGCGCATTGGCGAACTGCTGAATTTCTGCGACCAGCATACGGCGGTGCTGGTGGTGTCGGATCACGGAGCCCAGCCCCTGATGGGGGGCGTCTGCATCAACGAATGGCTAATAGAGCAGGGCTACCTGACCCTGAAGGACTATCCCGACCAGCCCACCTCCCTGGATAAAACCGAGGTGGACTGGGCCCAGACCCAGGTGTGGGGGGCGGGGGGCTACTACGCCCGAATTTTCTTAAACGTGAAAGGGCGCGAACCCGAGGGCACCGTGGCGATGGCTGGATACGAAGCCCTGCGGGACGAACTGGCGGAAAAGCTGTCTACCCTGACCACTCCCGACGGTACTCCGATGCCGGTGAAGGTGTTTAAGCCCCAGCAGATCTACCAGAAGGTGCGGGGGCGAGCCCCGGATTTGATTGTCTATTTCGACGACCTGGCCTGGCGATCGGTGGGCAGCGTCGGCCTCAACAGTCTCTACACCGTCGAAAACGATACCGGCCCCGACGACGCCAACCACGCCCCCTTCGGCCTGATGATTTTTCACGATCCGACCCAGCCCAAGCATGGCCAGGTGCTAGAGGGCGCCCAGCTTTACGACATTTTGCCGACCCTGCTGCACCGCTACGGGGTTGAGGCTCCAGCGGGGCTGCGGGGGAAAGTGCTGCCGGTTTAGCCCTGGCTGCGAAGATTGGATAAGTTTGCGATCGCTTAAAACTCCCGGGACCATTCTTTAGGCCAGCGCTCCACCACGACTTTAGTCTGGGTGAAGAACTCCACCGCGTGGTGGCTCTGGCCGTGGAGATCGCCGAAGAAACTCTCCTTCCAGCCGCTAAAGGGAAAGAAGGCCATGGGTGCGGCCACGCCGATGTTGATGCCGATGTTGCCCGCCTCCGCCTCGTAGCGAAACTTGCGGGCGGCGGCGCCGCTGCTGGTAAACAGGCAGGCCATATTGCCCCAGGGGCTGCCGTTCACCAGGGCGATCGCCTCGTCCACCGTATGCACCGCCATCAGCCCTAGCACCGGCCCAAAAATTTCTGTGTGGGCAATGGTGCCAGCGGGCTCGATGGCTTGCAACACCGTGGGCTTGATGAAGCTGCCCTGTTCTAACCCTGGTATCTCCGGATCGCGGCCATCCACCAGCAGCTTGGCCCCCTCATCCACTCCGGTTTGAATCAGACCGGAGATGCGATCGCGGCTGGCATGGTTGATCACTGGCCCCATCTGCACCCCGTCTTCCAGACCATTGCCGGTGACCCGACTGGCGGCGGTTTCGGCAATGGCGTAGGTGAACGGCTCGGTGGCTTCCCCCACGGTGATTGCCAGGGAAGCCGCCAAACACCGCTGTCCGGCGCAGCCAAAGGCACTGTCGGCGGCGATTCGGGTGGTCATTTCCAGGTCCGCATCGGGCAGCACGATGATTGGGTTTTTGGCCCCGCCCTGGCACTGCACCCGCTTGCCATGGGCAGCGGCCTGGGCGTAGATGTAGCGGGCCACTGGCGAAGAACCGACAAAGCTGATGGCCCGAATGGTGGGGTGTTGCAAGATGGCATCCACCGTATCCTTGGCCCCATTTACCAGGTTCACTACCCCCGGCGGAAATCCCGCCTGGTCAACTAGTTCAAAGATTTTTTGCAACGTCAGGGGCACCTTTTCCGAAGGCTTCACCAGATAGGTGTTGCCACAGGCCAGGGCGTAGGGCATGAACCAAAACGGGATCATCGCCGGAAAGTTAAAGGGGGCGATCGCCGCCGCCACTCCTAAGGGCTGACGCACCATAAATTCATCGATGCCCCGGGCAATGTCTTCCAGGTAGGTGCCCTGCATCAGGGTAGGAATGCCGCAGGCGACTTCGACATTCTCGATCGCCCGCTGAATTTCTCCCCGCGATTCCTTCAGGGTTTTGCCGCATTCCCGGGTAATTAACCGGGCAATGGCGTCCCGGTGCTCGGTTAGCAAATCCTTCAGTTTATAGAGGGGCTGCACCCGCTCCGTGGGGGGCACCCGTCGCCAATCCTTAAACGCCGCCGCCGCCGCCGTCACCGCCTGATCCACTTCAGCCGCCGGGGAGAGGGGCACCCTTGCCAGCACCTCCGCCGTTGCCGGGTTGTCCACGGGTAGGCTGTCGCTGGCGCTAGAGGGGCACCACTGGCCGTTGATGTAGTTTTTCAGAACAGGCTGGGACATGGAACCTAGACAGAATGCGATAGACTCATGAACCATAGCGCGGCCGGGCCGCCTTGGGCCATCCAGCAGGCGTTTGCCAGTTTTTCAACAACTCCTGACACACCATCTTGACTAGCCAGGAATAAATAGTAAAAATAGCTACATAAACAAAACGTTCATCTCTCTATTAAAAGAGACGGAAGTAGGGGGTAATACCCTGAAGGAACGCGCCTCTGTACCCTTCAAGACCCTAAAGCGAGGCGAAATATGTCACTCAAGTACCGCGGAATCAATTACGAAGTCACCGTTGCCGATGTCCATGTTTCTGAGGAAGTAATCGGACGCTATCGGGGCGCGGTTGTTACCCGTCATGTAGCCACCGATAGTCACGGTGAAGCTCATGTAGAGGGTCTCAAGTATCGGGGAGCTGCCGTTCGGTAGCCACCTAGGCAGACTCTGATTTCCTTTCCTAGACAATCTAAGGTTTGCGGCACTTTCCCTGAGGGAGAGTGCCTTTTTTGTAGAATCAGGGCCCTTCGCGAGGAGCCGATAGCTGATGGAATCTGAAACGGCCCCATGGGAAGCGGCTCTAGGCTTTGCAGAACCAGCGCAGAGATGTAGCGACCAGAATCGGACCGGACCACTGCAAAAATTCTTTGGCGGTCGATTACTCTAACCTCGAGTTAGATTAAATCAAACTGGGTAGGGTTCGAGCCCACTATCCCCATCAAATATCCTATGGCCAATCGTAAAGACACCCTCTTTGAGCAATTCCTCGCGCCGGTCTTCAACCTGCTAATGGATCGAGAAGCGCTATTGCACCTCCGTAACAGCATCGACTGGCCCACCGCGACCCATGTCCTCACCAACCCTCAGGTGACCTACCCAGACTACTACCTGAATGCCCCCTTCCACGGCATCGATAAAGGCTACCTGACCCCTGACGCCGCGATTACCTACGACCCCATTACCCGGTACGTGCTCCCACCGAATGAAGTCTGGGTCCGGGAAGCCGCGGTGCAATCCGTCAAGGGCTATCCCCGACGAATTTTAGATTTGGGCTGTGGCACGGGCTCGACCACCGTACTCATGCAGCAGGGCTTTCCCCAGGCCGCAGTAATTGGTCTCGACCTGTCTCCCTACATGCTGGTGATGGCCGATCGCAAAGCCCAGGCCGCTAATCTACCGATTCAGTTTCGCCATGGAGATGCTGCCGCTACGGGGCTACCGGAGGGCAGTTTCGATCTAGTCACCGCCTCGCTGCTGTTCCACGAAACGCCGCCCTCAGTGGCCAAAGCCATTCTGCAAGAGGCTTTTCGACTGTTGCGCCCCGGTGGCGAAGTGGTGATTTTGGACGGCAACCAGCGCACCCTGCGGAGTACCGAATGGTTGAGCAATATTTTTGAGGAGCCTTTCATTCAAGCCTATGCCCAGGGCAGCACGGATGCCTGGCTGGGGGCGGTCGGCTTTGAGGCCATTCGCACCGAAGATTTTTGGTGGCTGCACCAGATTACCCACGCCCTCAAGCCCAATCCGGTGCAGGCTCCGAGCCAAACACCGTACCAAGCCAGCGATCGCCCCTGGGATCCGATGGCCGTTCCGGGGGCCGCCCCGGCCTAATCCGTCAGACAGGTAGGAACTACGGCCAGTGCAGCCGCGATCGGCTCCACCGTCCGGGCCAGTGCGAAGTCCTGGGCGGTCAGTCCCCCAGCATCATGGGTAGTGAGCCTGACGGTGACCTGGTTGTAGGCAATGGCTAAATCGGGATGGTGGGCTGCCGCTTCGGCGGGGGCCACCAGCTGATTGACGAAGTCAACGGACGCTACGAAATCTTCGAACCGATAGGTGCAGAAAATCTGCTGCCCGTCCCTGCGCCAGCCCGATAGACTCTCCATCTGTTCGGCCACCTGATCCGCTGATAGGGGCTCCAGTCCCTCCGCCAAGGCCGACGGGACACCGATCAGGAATTGACCAACGCCCCACAACAGACCCATTCCGAGCCACCGACTCCAGCTGATTTTTACGGGGTTTCTAGGTTTGATTGGCATTTTGATGGCGATCGCTTCAGCGGGATTAGAGCCTTTCCCAATGCTAGCGGGGCACGCTCATAGCTTATCAACAAGGGACTTAAGCCCCTTGTTAGCCCCTTGTCTGCACCACACTGGACTGAAAACGCTGTGGCACCCTTCACAGTCGTTTTCTAATCGCTGATTTTTGACTGCTTGCTTAGCCAATGACGGGGGCAATAGCCAAAAATTTTAATCATGAAATCTCTGTGACTGCAAAATGAATAAAAAATGAAAACAACAGCACTAATTCATTTTGAAAATCCTCTGGAAAGACTGGTATTTTGAAGTTCCAGAGATTTTATGAAATAGTAAAGCTAGGCATTTAAAAATCTTGAGGAAGCTATGGCAGCTGCTTTTACCGCAGGTTTATTGCTTATTATTGTCTCCGAACTAGGAGATAAGACCTTTTTTATAACTGCAATTTTATCCATGCGCCATGCCCGTCGATGGGTGTTTGTCGGATCGGTGCTGGCATTAGCCACGATGACAGTATTGGCGGTGCTGACGGGTCAGATGGCCGCGCTGCTACCCCAGAACCTGATTCATTTTGCAGAAGTAGCTCTATTTTTAGGCTTTGGCGGCAAGCTGATCTACGATGCTAGTCGCATGTCCGGGCGGGAAACCCTCGATGATGAAGTCCAGGCGGCAACAGCAACGGTGGGAGGGCCGGAGAACGGAACTGTGGCCATGACCCTACCCTGGGCGATTCTCTCAAAAGCCTTTGCCCTGACGTTTATCGCTGAATGGGGCGATCGCACCCAGTTCGCCACAATTACCCTGGCCGCCGGACAAAACCCCTACGGCGTCACCGCCGGAGCAACCCTGGGCCACGCCATCTGTGCCCTGATTGCCGTCTGCTGTGGTCGTCTAGTCGCCGGGCACCTGTCCGAAAAGACCTTGACCCTGATGGGGGGCGGGCTGTTTCTGTTGTTTGGGCTGATCGCCATGGTGAAAGCCGCTTAGGGCTGCCCTGGAGCAGTCCACTGAGCGTGCCCCGGCTCTAAACTGGACTGCTTAAACAGGTGTCGAAAAAAGTAGGCATCAAAAAAGGCACCGACGACTGGCCGTGTTTCGTCTCGGTGCCTCTTCTGGTTCGCTCCTCACACATATCGAATTATAGGGGAAGAACCTCGCTCTGTCACCCCAAAATTGTAAAACTGCAATTTTTTTTCGTGCCGGTCCATTGGGTGCAGCCCCAAATCCCCGCCGCTGAACCATTACGACCTCCAGGGGAATGCCCCTGAGGAAATTACACTCGCTTTGGACGCACTCGATTAGGGGATTGGGCAGCCATCGGTGCCCCAATCGATGACGAGGGTAAAATAGCGATGCCATAGCCCCCCTGGAGCGGTTGATCCTGGCCGCGCCCGAGACTGTGACATTTGAATGGCTGGTGCGATCAAGGATTGCACTGACCAGGCCGCCTATCTAGAGACTAGACATCCATGACAAAGAAAGCACTCATTACCGGAATCACAGGGCAAGACGGATCTTATTTAAGCGAACTATTGCTAGAGAAAGGTTACGAGGTCCATGGCATTATCCGCCGCACCTCTACCTTTAACACCGATCGCATCGACCACCTATATGAAGATCCCCACAGCCAAAACGCCCAGCTGTTTCTTCACTACGGCGATCTGACCGACGGCACCACCCTGCGCCGCATTCTTGAAGAAGTGCAGCCCGTCGAGATCTACAACCTCGGAGCCCAGTCCCACGTTCGCGTCAGCTTCGACGCCCCGGAATATACCGTCGATACCGTTGGCATGGGCACCCTGCGCCTGCTGGAAGCCATCCGCGACTACCGCAACCGCACCGGCATCGACATGCGCTACTACCAGGCCGGCTCCTCAGAAATGTACGGCAAGGTGCAGGCCGTTCCCCAAAGTGAAACCACCCCTTTCTATCCCCGCAGTCCCTATGCCTGTGCCAAGGTCTACGCCCACTGGCAGACCCTCAACTATCGCGAATCCTACGGGATGTATGCCTGCAACGGCATTTTGTTCAACCACGAGTCCCCTCGGCGGGGGGAAACCTTCGTCACCCGCAAAATCACCCGAGCCGTGGCCCGCATCGTTGCCGGTCGCCAGAAGCACATCTACATGGGCAACCTCGATGCCAAGCGGGACTGGGGCTATGCCAAAGACTACGTGCAGGCCATGTGGCTGATGCTGCAGCAAGAGGCCCCCGATGATTACGTGGTGGCTACCGGTGAAACCCATTCGGTGCGTGAATTTTTAGAGCTGGCCTTCGGCTATGTCAATCTCAACTGGCAGGACTACGTCGAATTTGACGAGCGCTATTTGCGCCCAGCGGAAGTGGAACTGCTGATTGGCGATCCGACCAAGGCCCGAACCCAGCTAGGCTGGCAGCCAACGGTGAGCTTTGAAGAATTAGTCCAGATCATGGTAGACGCTGATCTGAGGGCCCTAGGGCTGATTCCCCTGAAGGGTCATTCTGCTCAAGATGGCGGGCACGATAGAGCCACCTCGCGGGTGCCTGGAGAGGGCGGCCTGGCCATTAGCTAGCAGTGCTCTAGGAGAGCGTCACTAACCTGAGTTCGGTATCAGGAATTTGGCTGAAATTCCTGTTAAGAAGGCTGCTGTAGCGTGGGTCTCGTCCCTTGACCCTCGGACCTGTGATTTAAATTTCGCTAGTTTCCGTGGGTCACACGGCGTTTGGCCCACGCTACATCAACAATAGGGGGCTTAACCCAAACTGAGGTTTACTAAAGGCGCAATCCCGAGCTAGGGCAGCCGATCTAGCTGGGCCTGGGTCGTAGCCGCCCACTGGGGATTGCGCTGGGTGATGTAGAGATTTTTGGCATATTCCAGCACGGGGCGGGCTTCGTCATAGCGCTCTAGCTGCATAAACACCAGTCCAGCGCTGTAATAGGCGTCAGCGTAGTGGCTGCTGATGTCGGTGGCGGCGCGAAAGGCATCAAGGGCTGCCTCTAGCTGCCCCTGATTGACCAGGGACAGCCCCAGATTGTAGTGGGCCTGGGGGTACTGGGGCTGCACCGCCAGAGTTTGACGCAGGGCCGCATCCGCCTGGGGATACTGCTGCTGCTGCAGGTAGATCAGACCGATTTGGAAGTGGGGTTCTGGAGCGGCGGGAGTTAGCTCGGCAGCCCGCTGGAGGGCGGCGATCGCCTCGTTCCAGCGGCCCTGGTTGCGGTAGGCCAGCCCCAGGTTGTAATGGGCATTGCCCAGATCCGGCTGAATGGCGATCGCCCGCTCCAGATAGGACTGGGCCTGATCGGCGTTGTTGCCCTCGATCAGAGCCGCCCCCAAATTGGCATAGGCCATGGCGAACTGGGGATCTGACCGGACCGCCTGCCAGAAAGCTTCGGCGGCAGCCTGTAGGTCCCCCTGCTGCCGCAGCAGTAGCCCGGTGTTGTAGTAAGCCGCCGCCAGGGTCGGATCGAGGCTGGTCGCCTGCTGGAACGCTTCTAGAGCCGCATCGGCCTGCCCCTGTTGCACGAGCGCTAAGCCTTGATTGAGGGCCGTTTGGGCTTCAGCGGTGGTGGTGACATTTTGAGCCAAAGACGGCAAGCTGCTCCAAACCAAAGTAGACAGAGCCACTCCAAAGGATAGGGAATGCCAGCGCAACAATCGTCCCATGGTGATTCGGGGTTGAAAAACTGTGCCTAAGGGTAGCACCCCTAACCAAAAGCGAAACAGTCTTTTAAAGCATTCGCGGCTCGGTCAGAAAGGGGGATGTGGGACTGCCCCCAAGATTTCCCGGAGCCAGGTCTGATTAATTGTTTGGCTTACTACTGCCGTTATTGAGGGACCAGCGATAGTCGATGGACTGCTGCTTCTGCTGACAGGTTTCTTCGAGCTGACGCTGCTGCACCATCGCCTTGCGCAGGGTCACAATCAAATCTTGAACCTCCGTTCGTAGCGTCGGATTTTGGTACACCGCCGCCATGGTTTCCCGTTCGAGCAGCTGCAGCAGCAGCTCGTAGTGGATGTGAGAAGGCAGGGGAATCGCCCCATTCTCAGCCTCAGCCATATCAATATCCTGTGGATGAATCGGAGCTCTCAACGTGTGACTTTTAAACGGTGTCTTCTTAGAACAGCCTCCTCTGGATAAGCTATAGGAAACAAGCCCTAGGGGGACTGCTGGCCGTAGAGCTGGGCGATCGCCGCCCCAGGGTCGGGCTGCCGCATCAGTGATTCTCCTACCAGCACCCCGTTGGCGCCTGCCTCACTGACTACTGACAAATCCTCAGGGGTGTGGATGCCAGACTCACTGACGATCAGCAAATCCCGCTGGGCGATCGCCGACCGACGCTGGGCCAGCAGATGCTGGGTAGTCTCCAGGGTAGTCACAAAAGTTTCTAAATTACGGTTGTTGATACCCACTAACCTGATCGAATCAATTGCCAGCACCCGATCTAATTCTTCTAGGGTATGAACTTCCACCAGGGCGGCCATGCCCAGCTTCCTAGCAATTTGGGAAAAGTAGTGCAGATCCTTGTCAGAGAGCACCGCCGCAATTAGCAGCACCGCGTCAGCCCCGTTCACCCGGGCCAGATACATCTGGTAGGGATAAATGATGAACTCCTTACAGAGCAGGGGCAAATCTACGGCAGCCCGAATCTGGGCCAGGTAGGCAAAGTCTCCCTGAAAGAAGGTCTGGTCCGTAAGCACAGACAGGCAGCTCGCCCCGTGGCTGGCATAGGCAGTGGCGATCGCGACCGGGTCAAAGTCAGGCCGAATCAGCCCTTTACTGGGGGAAGCTTTCTTCACCTCGGCAATCAGGGCCGGGTGGGTTCTGCCCTGGCGCAGGGCGGCGACAAAGTCGCGGGTAGGAGGAGCGCTGGCCACCTGCCGCTGGAGATCTCCCAGGGGAATTTGCTCCCGCAGGCGATCGACTTCGATCTCCTTCTGCCAGATAATCTTTTCGAGAATGTTGCGGGGCTCGTCGTCGGGCAGGCGCACTTGATAGCGCAGACTACTGACGGCGACTCCGGGATTGGGCGGTCGGCGGCGGATGGTCATAGGGAAGGGATAAGGAATTGTCAGAACAGTAGCAGGGCAGCCGGGGCGGGGGAGTGGATAGGGTCAAAGGGTTGACTGTTGAGATGAGTAGGCCCATCCCAACCTCATAGCCAAGTCCCAGACCTCCCGTGCTCAAGCCGTGACTTCTGCCCGCTTGTAGGCTTCATCCAGCACCTCTGAGAGGGTGGGATGGGTATGGACGTAGAAGGAAAGCTCCGTGACGCTCTGGCCCTGGGCGATGGCATTGGCCGCCTCCTGGATCAAATCGGCGGCGTGCATACCAATGATGTGGGCCCCCAAAATTTCACCGGTATCTTTGCGGTAGATCACCTTGGCCAGGCCGTCAGATTCGCCCTCGGCCAGGGCTTTAGAATTGCCCTTGAAGTAGGTGCGCACGGAGCCGATGGGGAAGCCTTCAGCTGCCGCCAGTTCCTTGGCCGCTGGCTCGGTGAGGCCCACGAAGCTGACTTCCGGATGGGTAAACGCCGCCGCCGGAATGCTGCGATAGTTCATGGCGCGATCGCGGCCCACCATCGTCTCCACCGCCGCGATTCCCTGGGCCGAAGCTGAATGGGCCAGCATCATCTGACCGTTGGCATCGCCGATGGCCCAGAGGTGGGGAACGGGTTCACCGTCCCGCAAGACCCGCAGATGGTCATCAACGGGAATGAATCCCCGGCGATCGGTTGCTAAGCCAAGGGTTTCTAAGCCCAGATTTTTGGTTGCCGGAATCCGCCCCGTGGCCACCAGGCAAGCGTCCACTTCTAAAATGTCCACAGTCTCTTTGGTTTTCGGATCGGCCAGTTCGATGATGACCGGACTGCCAGGTTTGACGGACTTAGCAATCACGCCGACCCGAGTTTCGATATCCCGGGGGGCAATCAGCACCCGCTGGGCAATCTTGGCAATATCAGGGTCAAAGG
>PYEQ01000855.1 GCA_003017785.1 filamentous cyanobacterium CCP5
GTACCGAAGACGGTGGTCGGACTTGGAAAGCCCTAATTCAAGGGGCCGTTGGGGTTGTGCGCAATATGGTACGTTCCGAGGACGGACGCTACGTAGCAGTGTCTTCACGGGGCAACTTTTACTCGACCTGGGCTGTGGGTCAAGACCAGTGGATTCCCCACAACCGCCAGAACTCTAGGCGTTTGCAGAACATGGGCTTTGATAAAGACGGCAAGCTTTGGGTAATTGCTCGAGGGGGGCAGGTACGGTTCTCTAATTCCCGGGCCTCCGATGACTTTACTGAAGCGATTAGCCCTGAGTTTGGTACGAGCTGGGGGCTGCTGGATATGGCGTTTCGGACTGCCGACGAAGTCTGGGTGACTGGCGGCGGCGGCAATCTGTTGTGCAGCTTTGACGGGGGTCAAACCTGGTATAAGGACAAGTCTGTGCAAGATGTGCCGTCAAACTTCTACAGAGTGAAGTTTGTTGGTCCTGATACGGGCTTCATTTTGGGGCAGCAGGGCGCTATTCTCAGGTATCGTCCTGAAATTGCCTGAGAAAAATTTGGAGATCTTGGCTAAATAGCTTGTTAGGGTTTCCGGGGTTCTCTATGATTAAGTTAGATTCTTCGTGTTCAGAGAGGAGACGTTGATATGGCAGGTTCTACAGGGGAGCGCCCCTTTGGCGATATCGTAACCAGTGTTCGCTACTGGATTATCCACAGCATTACCATCCCCATGCTGTTTATTGCTGGCTGGCTGTTTGTTAGCACTGGCTTGGCCTACGACGCTTTTGGTACTCCGCGTCCGAACGACTATTACCCCGATAACCAAATGCAGCTGCCGATTGTGACCGATCGCTTTGAGGCGAAAGATCAAATCGACATGTTCTCGAATCGATAATACTTTAGCTATTCCAACGTTTGATTGAACCTATGCAAACCAATTCTCCCAACGAGCCAATTACCTACCCGATTTTTACCGTGCGCTGGCTGGCTGTCCACACCCTAGGTGTACCTAGCGTGTTTTTCCTAGGGGCGATCGCGGCAATGCAGTTTATTCAACGATAAGAGAAACCCATGGACCGTACTCCAAATCCTAATAAGCAACCGGTAGAGCTAAACCGCACGTCCCTGTTTTTGGGTCTGCTGATGGTTTTTGTGCTGGGTCTGCTATTTTCTAGCTACTTCTTTAACTAGACTAGGCTTTTTGCTGAAGCGGCGTTAGACGTTTGCCTAGGCTGTGTTGATTTTTTATCAGATGAGTAGGAGGTCGAGGTTATGCTTCAGAGTGGACGGATTCCGTTATGGATTGTGGCAACTGTTGCCGGCACGGGCGTGCTGGTGGTGGTTGGTCTGTTTTTCTATGGTGCCTATGCTGGCGTAGGCTCGGCTATGTAATCCCTTGCAAGGGAATCATTGGCTGAGGCGAACAGGTATTGTCTTGTTCGCCTCAGCTTTTTTAAACCAGTTTTTTAACTCTGACGAATACCGTTGAGATAGCTCGTTACCAAGTTATCCACCCCGGTAATGGCGGTGCCGACGACGACAGCGAAGGCGCCCAGATCCAAGGCCTGGCGGACCTGGGCTGGAGAAGCAATGCCCCCTTCACAGATGACCGGGACAGAGCACTGGTCAACCATGGCCTTAAGCAGATCAAACCCTGGCGGCGTTTGGTGCTGGGTGTCTTCGGTGTACCCGTAGAGGGTAGTACCGACGCAGTCTGCCCCCGCCTCTACCGCCCTCAGCGCATGATCAAGGGTGTCGACATCAGCCATAACGGCTTTGCCCAGGTGATCGTGAATGCGCTGAATGAGCTGAGCTAGGGTTTCGCCACCCGGGCGGGGGCGCTGGGTCGCGTCGATGGCAATGATGTCGCTGCCGGCCTGGGCTACGGCCTGGGCGTGGTGAAACTGCGGCGTGATGTAGACCGCCGAGGGGGGAATGATCTGCTTCCAAAGGCCGATGATGGGGCTGTCGCAGCGCGATCGCACGGCTTGAATATGAGCGGGGGTGTCAATGCGAACACCGACGGCTCCGCGGTTGAGGACGGCTTTGGCCATGGCGGCAATGACTGACGCATCGTGTAGTGGCGAGTCGGTCGGGGCCTGGCACGAGACTACCAAACCGCCCTGCAAGGCTTCCAAAATAGTTTTCAATGGAAAGAGTGCTCCTAC
>PYEQ01000856.1 GCA_003017785.1 filamentous cyanobacterium CCP5
AGTTTTCTTGGATAGGTTTTCTTGAATTCTCATTGATTGAAATCAAATAACTTCAACTGCCCCAACCACAGCAGAAAAATGCTCCATCGAGTAAATTGTTAGTCTGCGAAATGTAGGTTAAAGACGAAACCACTGGCTGAGTGCAGCGACATTGACAGGGCTATTTTTTGTAAACGTCTCCTGGGCGGAGCCACAATGGATGCTGGCTGTGAAATTTGGCTTTCTCGTCCCGAGACGCTACGCGAACGACTTCGCTCAGCCCGAACGGGGCGTGGGACGGTTACATTTTTTTAGGTGGAATGCGCTTAAACCAGTACCGCCTCACCGTCACACGATCGCTGCGAGTCAGAAAGCGGCCATCGATCGCTTGCACCACCTGCCCTTTTTGACTGGCTGGATGTCTCCGCATTCCTGAATAGCAGCCAACGGGTTGGTTAGGACAATTCTCAAACTTAACGTTCAAATATTTGAACGTTCTCAACCGCTTAAAATGTTCTGACAGCCCCGAAGATAGCGATACCAAACGCAGCACAGAATCAGACCTGTTTACTCCATCACTATTTCAGGTCTTTCTGTACCAAATTTCCACAGTAAGATGACGCCTAAGCCGAATAGATTAATCAGGAAAACGACCAACCCGCCAAAAAATGGGATGAGTGTTAGAGCAGTCACGATCGCCAAGCCCACCAGGAACTGCTGCTGTAACGATCCCTCGCGCTTACGGAATACCCATTGACCCAGAAATAGTGCCACGCCCAATGATCCGACTAGAGCCGTGATCACTAACATCAGGCTTAAGAGTGGAATCAGCGGAATCCCAATGAGTGTAATCGCCAAAAACACGATGGCAAAGATAAAGCAGACGATCGCTCCGATGCCCCAGAGAGCGGTTAGACCAGAATGTTGACGCAACTCTGTCGCCAATTTTGGTAAGAACGGGGGGCTAGTCTGTAAAATAATTAGCCCGAGAATCGTTGCTACGATGGCGATGCTAATTCTAAAAATGGCGCTAAAGAAATACTCAGCAAAAAAGCTACTTCTGTTTCTACCAGAGCCATACATCATGCCATGGCGATCGCTGAATGTGGCCTTCTCACCTCTGACAACCGCACCTGGTTCCTGGACAATCTTTCCACCAAAGGAGTAAGCGTCGCCCTCTACCTGCGCTCCTTCTTTTAAGATGACATCACCGCCAAACGCGATCGCAGTATCCAGAACTTTGGCACTAGAGGATACGGTAACATTCCCACCAAACGCAATGGCATTTTCGACAGTTTGATTTTCTGGTACGGTGATGCTGCCGCCAAAGCGAATGAGGTTGGTATCGTTAATATTGATATCAGTCTGGGCCAGGGCATTGCCTGCAAACATCATGCAAATAGCGGCTATAAAAGCCAGAATTAATTGGTGCCATTTCATGGAGTTAATCCTCGTAAGTGATCAGGAAATTGGCGATCTATAGCAGTAGACAGATTGATTAAGACAATTCGCAAATTAACGTTTAAACGTTTGACCGTTCTCAACTACTCAAATCTCCTCACTCCCATATCGAAGGCTATATCAAACTATTGGAAAAAGATGAGGCACTTGTTAAGGAAGGGATGAATGACATAAAACCTGTAGATAGACCGTTTTATGACTGTTTTATAGGGTGAGTTCGATGCGCTTTAGAAAAAATCTCTCCAGCGATCGCCCTTTACCGATAGATGGCCTCATCAATCGTGGCGCGAAAAAACTCGCCCTCTGACTCAAATCGCTCAGTGCCGAAATACCACCCCACTCGCAGTTGAGTCGGAATCGTGTAGCCGCAGAACGTGCCTTCTGCTTCGACAATGGCCCCGAAGTCTACATAACGGTGTGCCGCACCGTCTGGATTGCCCCAGCGCGCCAGTTTCGCAGCTTTTAGCTGCCCTGTCTGGTCAATGGTTAGGTCGAGTTCGGCCTGTTCACCCTGGGCAATAAAACTGGCAGGGAGGGGCGGTGCTTCAGTGCTGCTCCAGACCACGTCACCCAGACAAAACGCCGATGGAAAAAGCATTAGCTCAGCGTGGAAGCGGCCCACCGCCGATCGCGTAATATCTGCCCCCGTGCCAGTCATCACCGGAAATAGCCCCAACAGCTTCCACTGCATTGCCCCAATGCCATCGATGATCC
>PYEQ01000857.1 GCA_003017785.1 filamentous cyanobacterium CCP5
GTGTTGGGGTGCTGGGGCTGGGAACGGTGGGGTCGGGAACGGCCAAAATTTTGCTGGACCCGGCCCATCGTCACCCGCTGGTGGGGCAGATTGAGCTGGCTAAGGTGGGGGTGCGGAGTTTAGATAAGCCGCGATCGGTGGCAATTGAGGGCGATCGCCTCACCACTGACCTGGAGAGTATTGTCAGCGACCCCACGATCGATGCGGTGGTGGAGGTGATGGGGGGGCTGGAACCAGCGCGATCGCTGATTCTCAAAGCCATTGCCCAGGGCAAGCATGTGGTGACGGCCAACAAGGCTGTGATCGCCCGCTACGGCGACGAGATCTTTACCGCCGCTAATGAGGCCGGGGTCTACGTGCTGCTGGAGGCGGCTGTGGCGGGGGGCATTCCGGTGATTCAGCCGCTGAAGCAGGCGCTGGGAGTGAACCGCATCCGTGCGGTGACGGGGATTATCAACGGCACCACCAACTACATTCTCACTCGCATGCAGCGGGAGGGGGGCGATTTTGAGCCAATTTTGGCCGATGCCCAGCGGCTTGGCTATGCCGAGGCTGACCCTAGCGCCGATGTGGACGGGCTGGATGCGGCGGATAAAATTGCGATTCTGGCGTCGTTAGCGTTTGGGGGGCGGATCAAGCTTTCAGAGGTCTACTGCGAGGGAATCCGTCAGGTGAGTGCAGCGGATATTTCCTATGCCGATCGCCTGGGGTTTGTGGTGAAGCTGCTGGCGATCGCCCGCCGCGATGCCTGTCCGGTCTCCCAGGAACAGCTGGATCAGCTGCAGGTGCGGGTGCATCCGACCCTGGTGCCGGTGGGCCATCCGCTGGCCAGCGTTAATGATGTGTATAACGCGATCTTGGTGGAGGGCGACCCGATTGGGCAGGTGATGTTTTTTGGGCCGGGGGCCGGGGAAGGGGCGACTGCCAGTGCGGTGGTATCGGATATTCTCAGCATTGCGGCGAATATTCAGGCCCAGACAAATCCGCTGCTGGCCTGTTCGCACCAGCACTACTGTCAGATCAGCCCGATGAGGGATCTGATTAGCCGGTTCTATGTGCGGCTGCTGGCGGAGGATCAGTCGGGGGTGATTGGGATTGTGGGCACCTGCTTTGGCAATCACGATGTGAGTCTGGAGTCGGTGGTGCAGATTGGCCTGCGGGGCGATCGGGCGGAGATTGTGATTGTTACCCATGAGGTGAAGGAGGCGAATTGTCAGGCGGCGCTGGATGAGTTGAGGGCGCTGGCGGCGATTCATAGTGTGCCGAGCGTTTTGAGAGTCCTGTAGATTCGTATCTTTTGGGCCTAACCCGTTGGGGCAAACGGCGTTTGCCCTTTTCCGGAGCTGTAGTTCCTGCCCCCGTTGGAGCAAACGGCGTTTGCCCTTTTCTGGAGCTATAGATCTTGCCCCCGTTGGAGCAAACGGCGTTTGCCCTTTTCTAGAGCTGTAGATCCTGCCCCCGTTGGGGCAAACGGCGTTTGCCCTTCTCTGGAGGAAGCTTTTTTGCTGAAACCCTGGGTAGGGCCACGATTGCCTTCAAAAGCCAGAACTCTACCCGAGGGGATCTCGCTCCCCTCGGACTCCTACGACCAGGACGTTCCGCTTGTGGTGAGCCTGTCGAACTACCGTCCTGGACCTCGCGGAAGGATTGATCTGTTGGTCGTGCTTTAGCGCTTCGCATCGGTTGGGGGATAAAGTTTGTGGCCTACCCGACCGATCGCTCTTCTGATGGGATGAGATCTCCGATTATTAGTCCAGCTCAATTTTGCCGTCCCTTGCCTGGTTCGGGGTAGAAATTTATGTAGGACGACTCATGCGGTGAAGGAAGTAGTTCAAATCCCTGGGGAAGAGTTATGGCGTTGGTGGCGGGAGGCTCGCGATCGCGCTCTTACTACCAGCGTTGATCCTGCTGAGGTGGACTGGCTGATTCAGGCGGTGGCGGAGGTGGACAGTTTGGCTTTGCGGTTGGGGACGTTGCGACGGCAGCCGGCTGTGGCCTGTCGGTTTTCTTTGGCGGAGCTGGAGGAAAAGTGGCGGCGGCGGGTGGAGGAGCGGGTGCCGGTGCAGCATTTGGCGGGGTATACCCAGTGGCGAGATCTGAGGCTGGCGGTGTCTCCGGCGGTGCTGATTCCCCGGGCTGAGACGGAGCTG
>PYEQ01000858.1 GCA_003017785.1 filamentous cyanobacterium CCP5
AGATGTGTATAAGAGACAGGAACCGGATACCCCCGTAAACACGATTAGTTGATTGCGGGGCAAATCCAGGTTGATGTCTTTTAGGTTGTGCTGCCGCGCCCCCCGCACCCGAATCTGGTTGTCCTCCATCGCCGCCTGGTGAGGATGGCGACCGTTCGTCTCCGCACTCAGACTGAGGGGAGCGGATCGCTTCTGGGACGGCGTTTCCGATGGGGACATAGGGGCGGCTGCTAACAGTTCTTAATATTTTAACCCGCGGTCCTGCTGAGAACAGATTGGCTCACGGAGAACATCTGGCCAGCGGCTCCCCCGAAGAACAGGCGGTCATCGGCTCAGGATTGCTGATAACTTTAGCCCTGATTTACAGATGGCTACCGGGGACAGCAGCGGGTGCAGCGCGTCCATTACTCCGGAAATCGCGGCCATCGATGGCTGACTATGACCGGCTGCCTAATGTCCTGAGCGCTTGTGAAAGCGAATGCCTAAAAACAAGTCGTAGAGAAAGCTAAAGAAGTCTTTGCCCTGGAGTAGGCCGAGACTTTGAGGTGAGCCTTTGGCGTCGAGCAGGGGCTTCATGGTCTCATAGGCTGGCTTGTACTTGTACCAGGGAATCGAAGGCCAGAGATGGTGAACTAGATGGTAGTTCTGGCCCATGATCAGCAGGTTGAGAACCGCTCCAGGATAAACCCGAGCATTTTTCCAACGATCGCGCTCTTGAAAAGGGCGATGGGGCAAGTAATCAAAAAACAACCCCAGGGCAATCCCGACCACCAGGGCAGGAGAAAACCAGAAGTTGAAGATATAGCCCAGAAAGTCAAACTGACAGGCAGCGAAAACTAGTACAACCACCGCTAGCCGACCCAGGAACCATTCCAACAGTTCCCACTTGCGCCACAGCCGCCGTTGAAAAAAATAAATTTCGTGGTAAAAAAACCGGGCAGCGATCAGCCACAGGGGCCCACCGGTGGAAACAAAGTGATCCGGATCGTTCTTCGGATCGTTGACGTGGGCGTGGTGCTGAAGATGGACCCGGGTAAAGACTGGAAACGAGAATCCTAAGATTAACGCGCTGCCATGGCCCAAAGCCGCATTGACGATGCGATCGCGATGGGCAGAATTATGAGACGCATCGTGGATAACAGTGCCGGCCAAATGCAGAGACAAGACATTCATGCCAAACACGCACCATCCGGGCCAGTTCCAGACAAAGTAGCCCACCGTGGACGTCGTGATTAAAGCCACAGACCCCAAAAACATCAGCAAGTTTGGGCTGAATCCTCCCTCGGCTTTTAGCATTGCCGAAGGCACGGTTTTGGGAATGCTCAAGGGTTCGGCTACCGCCGACATGCTGCATCGCTCCTAGACAAGGGTCTTCGGTAGTATACGTTACGCCGTAGGAATAATAAAGTTTTGTGACGGGGGCTCATCTGTGGGGATTTTCACAGTCGCGAAAAAACCCAGCAGAACCGAATATTGAAACCCCTGGCATGGTTCGGCTTTCTGTAGCCCCAATCCCTTCCCATGGGCTGCTCTGAAGCGGTTTACCCAGGATCAATCGGATAGCCTCTCAATCGTGATACCATCCGTTGTGCTTTTTATTTTGAACAAATGCCCTAAAAAAATCTAATCAGATTCCTAAACCGTTAGATTTGACCTGTTCCACTTCAATCTCTCCCGAGTCAGCCTATGCAACTCCGCCATGCCCTTCGCCGGACTAAGATTGTCGCCACAATCGGACCCGCTACCCAAGACGCTGACGTTCTCAGATCCTTGATTGAAGCTGGAGCCACCACCCTACGGCTGAACTTTTCCCACGGTAGCCACGAAGACCACCAGCGCAGTATTCGCCTGATTCGCCAAATTTCCTTCGAGCTCAGCCAGCCGGTGGGCATTTTGCAAGATCTGCAGGGCCCCAAAATTCGCCTAGGACGGTTCGAAAACGGATCAATCAAGCTTCAGAAGGGAGATCCCTTTATTCTCACTAGCGAGAGGGTGACCGGAACCCAGGAGATCTCTTCGGTTACCTATGATCGTCTATCTGAAGAAGTTCCCTCTGGCTCAACCATTCTGCTGGACGATGGCCGGGTAGAAATGG
>PYEQ01000859.1 GCA_003017785.1 filamentous cyanobacterium CCP5
AGATGTGTATAAGAGACAGAATGGTGTGGATCCCGAGGCTGCGGCGGGGATTGGTGGCGCTAAGGTTTTTACCAGAACCGTGCCAGGTGAGGCCGTGGTGAAAGGCGCAGCCCCCCGCCGGAATGGTCACGGGGACGATTTCTGGTTCCTCAACGCCAGCAGCTTTGGCGGTTTCCATCATCGCCCAGCGGTAGTCCTTGGTGGGGGCGTGGAATTCTCCTACCAGAGACGACAGCAGTGGCCAGCGGTGGGAGCCACGGGCGTATTGTAAGGTACCGATTTCTAAATTCACGTCGTCCAGGGCGATCCAGCAGGTGATCATTTCGGCGGGGGTGAGGTAGTCGATGTAGGCCCCGTCCTGGTGCAGGGCGATTTCTTTACCGCCACCCGGCGGCTTAAACCAGAGGCTATCCTGGCCGATGCGGGCACCGGGCCAGCCTGCGAGCTGGGCGCTGAGGCGACCCACTTCAGAAGACAGGGCGACGCTAGCAACGGTGCGATCGCACTTCCAGGCGTTGCAGATTTCCCGGGTCACGTCTGGCAGGCTCAGTCCCGGTCGCCAGTACCATTCATCCGGATACACGCCGGTTTCAAACTCTCCGTGGAAGAGGGGCTGAATGCGATCGCGCAGCCCCTCCACGAGATCCATCTCAATGAAGCTCTCTAAGATCAAAAAGCCATCGGCGTGGAACTGGTCAACCTGGGCATCCGTAAGCTGAATCGGCTGGTAGGGCATTTTGACGTCACATGGCGTAGATGTCAGTGTTGTCGCCAGTCATGGGCAACAGGCGCAGCCGCTGGTTCTGCAGGTCAGGCTCGATGCCCAGGGCCTCCATCAGTAGCACGCCTAATAAGGGCATATCAATTTCTGTGAGTTCCAGACAGTCAAACATGTTACGCAGGCCATTGATTTTGAGATGGACTTCCCAAAAAATCCGGGCGTTCATCGTTCTTGCCGAGGTCTTAACGCTAATTTCCCCACTCAGGGGCAACCCCCAGCGTTGCAATAATCGCTGTCGGTAGACTTAGCAGCGTTGCCCCCGTATCCACCAGCCCATTTTCTAACCGCATAGACCGCACTGTCTCCGGCTCGATAAATCCTCGTTCTGCCAAAATCTGATCAACGTGATTTGTGACCACGATTGCTGTGATAGCCTGTACCACCTGATTCTCCTCAAACTTAGGCATGGTTAGCTTGCTAGTGCCCATGGTCTAGTCCTAAAGCCCGTAAGCTCATCCTAACAGTACGTCTAGATGTCTTAGCTGATTGCCTTCCAGGCCAAGCTTTGTGCTTTGAGTTACGATTTTCAGCGCGGCAATTCCTGACAATGGGACTCCATCTGAGGAGGAGCGGTATCTATGGAATTTTCCACCCTGCGGCCGGGGCAGTTGACGATCGGGGCCAGTGATTTTGATGCCCGGCCCATGACCTACGTGGAGAGCGGTCAGCGGTTAGGCTATGAACCCGATGTGGCCCGTGCCCTGTGCGCCAAACTAGGGCTAGAACCGGTGTGGCTAAACCTGCCGATGGCGGAGTTTTACAGCACCTTGCAGGCAGGCAAGTGCGACGTGGTGTGGTTCAACCAGGCGGTCACCGAAGACCGTCTGAGCCACAGCCGCTTCACCCGACCCTACGGCTACTTCAACGAAGCCATCATCGTCCGCGCTGACAGCGAGATTCACAGTGCAGCTGACTTAGAGGGCTTGAAACTGGGAGGACTGGCCGATAGCACCAACATTGAACTGGGTGAACAGTTTGCCGGGGTCGAGCTGGTGCCCTTTCCCGGCAGCGACCAGGTGTTGCCGGAAATGCTGGCTGCCCTGCGAGCGGGGGAAATCGATGCCCTGGTGGATGACGAGCTGGTGCTGATTACCGCTGCCGAAGCCGACCCCAGTCTGCGGATCGCCTTTACGGTGGAAACCCGCCATCCCTTCGCGATCGCCCTCCGCCCCGCCAGCGAACCCCTGCTCATGGTGCTAAACCAAACCCTCGATCAGCTCGAAGCCGACGGCACCCTGGAAACCCTCTGGCAGCAGTGGATTCCGTGGCGACCCTTTCCGTTTAAGTGAAGGAGATAGGGAGATGGGCAGCCGCTGACTGATTAGG
>PYEQ01000860.1 GCA_003017785.1 filamentous cyanobacterium CCP5
AGCAGACCGATTATGGGTGAAATCCCATCTAGAGTCCGAGGAAGAAAAACTCCGGGTTTCAACCTAGACGAGGTTTAGGAAGTTCCTAAATAGAGGATTCTGGAAGTAATAACAGAGATATTTAGGATCGATTCCTTCTGTCTTTGGAAAAGTAATCCACTCGGTTGAAGCAATTTTTCGGTTTTTTGAAAAATCCCCAACTACCCACACCCTATTGATTCTCGGATTGATTTTGCATAGCAACACCATATGAGGTGCGACAATCTGCTTGTTAGATCCGATATGCTTTCCTTCGGTTATCTCAGGCTTGCGGCTTTCAAAAACAGGGACACTGTAAAGCTCGAAAACCTCCTCAGGATGCTTATTGGGAGTAATACCAGCACCTTTTTTATCTCTTATTAGGTCTAAGTTTAGTGAAACCCATCCTTCAGGGAGTTTACTGTTTTTGTCGTTGCTTTCCATTTAGGCCAAGAAAATTAAGCTTTCTATTGAATGTGTTAGGTTTGGGTAACTATGTGCCTGCTAAAAATACCTGATCCGTTGTTAGCCTCAAACTTGGAAAACTCGGCGATACCAGCGATTCTCCTCGGCGAAAGAGCTGCGTCTCATACACCCCCTCCGTCAACCGACACACCGTAATCGTCGGCTGCTTCGGGCTCCCAATATAGCGCCGTCCCCCCAGCCCCCGGTAGTCCACAATCCAATACTCCGGGATGCCCATCGCCTCATAATCCTCAAACTTGCGGGCATAGTCATCCGGCCAGTTCGTCGAGGTCACCTCCACCGCCAGCTTCACCGAACTGCCCAATGTAATCACCGACTCCCGCTCCCACAACGGCTCCTGCGCCAGCGCTGCCCGATCCACCATCAGCACATCCGGCTTGTAGCCCGTCTCATAGCCCAACGGCTGCACCATCGCCGTATTGGGAATGAAGTAGTCCAAATCTTCCTGATCGATCAGCACATTCAGCTTGCGGTTCAGCAAGCCCACAACCTGTTCATGGGGGCCAGTGGGCTGCATCTCAATGACCACCCCATCGTGCAGCTCGTACCGTCCCGTTTCCGGCTTCCACGCCAAAAACTCCTGAAACGTCATTAATTGAGAGACTGTCTGAACCATTATCCTGCACCATTCATCGGCTCAATTAGTACCAATCCACCAGCGAGAGGCCCTCGACTCTGGCAAATTCTCGCGTATTGTGAGTCACCAGCGTGGCGTTTTCCGCCAGGGCAGTCCCCGCAATCAGTCCATCCAACGGGCCAATGGGTTGTCCCCGCTGCTCCAGCCTAGAGCGCACCGTTGCCGCTGTTTCGGCCATTGCCTGGGTAAACGGCAAAACGGCGATGTAACCCAACAGCGAACCGAGTTGCTGGCGGCGTTTCTCTCCATTACTGGACTTAGCGATACCCACATACAGTTCAAACAACACCAGTGTTGGTATCGCTAGCTCACTAGGATTTGTAGCAGCCATGTGCTCTGCCACCTGGCCCATGCCCTTGAAATAGTAGATCACCGTATTGGTATCGAGGACGTACATTAAAGCGTCTCCCGTACTGCATCTTGCCCCAGGGTCGCCCTTAGGGTTTCCGGCTCAGGAAAATCACTCCAAGTGCCCGACAAATCATGCACCAGCGTGGACCAGGCCGATAAATCTGCTGTTGCCGTGAGTGGGGTTTGGCCTTGCGGCTGTGCAGTTTGCTGACGGACAAACTGGGTAAACATCAGCACCAGATTGGCTTGCTCCTCCGGCAACGTTTTCACCAGTTCATAAATCGTGTCTGCGGTACTCATCGGCCTATCCTGCTAAACGCAATTCCCCATTAATCGGTAACTCCAGCGTGCCTTCCCCCATCACCCGCTTCGAGAAAAACAGCACCTCCAGATTCTCGATCGCCCCCGACTCCGGATTCAACCGAGCGATCACATTATCCCCAATCTCCTCCGACTCCTGCCCACCATAGGGGAGACATTGATCGACATACAAAATGTCGGCGAGCTCGTCATAGCGAAAAGTCAATTTTCCGTTGGCCATATCCCCTGCCCCCTACTCAATTATCGTGGCTGAGAGACGCGATGAGTTTACGCCACCAACGCTTCATTCATTTCTGTCAAAAGGCTATCCATCTCCTCCCCAAACA
>PYEQ01000861.1 GCA_003017785.1 filamentous cyanobacterium CCP5
CAGCACCTACATCCCCACCCCACCCATCAGCGGCGAAGGGGGCCATTTCTACGGCGTTTACAGCGCCCTGGTCACGGACGTTCAAGACCCGGACGGGCTGGGGCGGGTGCGGATTCGGCTGCCCTGGGTCAGGGACCCCGACGGCGATGCCTACGAAACCTGGGCCAGAGTCGCCACCCTGATGGCCGGTAGCGATCGCGGCACCTGGTTCATTCCTGAACCGGAGGACGAGGTGCTGGTGGCTTTTGAAGGGGGCTGTCCCTGGCGACCGATTGTGATTGGGTCGCTGTGGAACGGCCAGGATTCTCCGCCGGAGCAGATGGATAGTAACAACAACATTCGCGCCGTCACCTCCCGCAGCGGCATTCGAGTCGCCTTCGATGACACCGATGGCGGAGTCCAGTTCACCCTGGATACTCCCGGTGGTCAGCGGGTGGTCTGCGCCGACACCCCGGCCCGCATCGACATCAGCGACGCCAACGGCAACCAGATCACCATGGAAGCCTCCGGCATTACCCTCACCGCCAGCGCCCAGATCAACATCAACGCCGGGGCCGGGCTGAACGTCTCCGCGCCGATGGTCAGCGTCAGCTCCGGCATGAGCCAGTTCAGCGGCGTGGTGCAGTCTTCTACCAACATCACCAACACCACCATCAGTTCTGTGTACACCCCAGGAGCCGGAAACATATGGTAGCCACCCCCGTCCGCATCCGCCGCAAGTATCTGGATCAGGGCCACGTCGTCCAGTGGCGCACCGCCTCGGCCCTCTGGCGGCAGCGATCGCAAGCCCAGGCTGATCTGAAAGAACCGGTGATTCTGCGGTTTGCCAGCGATCGCTTCATGGAAGAGTTCATGGCGGTGGCCCAGCAAGCGCCCCAGCGACTGGGGGAATGGCAGGCCCAGTATGAAACCTGGCGGCAGCTGGCCCCGACCCCTTCCCTGCGGCTGCCACCCGGTAATCCGCCTGCCCCTTCTGGCAGAACCTTAAAACTCTACCAGCCCGCCCACCAGCGCTATTACCTGATCACCGCCAGCCTGGTGTGTCGCCAGCCGGGACTGCCGGATAAGTCCCTGAACCTGGGCCAGCGGGAACAGGTGTCTTTTGTGGTGCGGCGCAGGCTGCGGCCCGAAGGCAGCACCACCCCGATAGAACACGCCTGGGTAGACGGCGGCTGGCAGCCGGTGGATGTCCCCGCCCAGCTAGCTATCGGGGAAGAAACCTTCCCCATGTTCCCCACCACCTACCCGGAATCCGACGGCTTCCGTCGTCGCCTGTTCGCCGGACTGGTGCCGGTGACGGAGCGGGAACGGTATCTGACGGCGCCACGGCGATCGCTGCCCGTTTCTGAACTCGCCCCTCCGGATATCGAAGACAAGATCGATCGCCTGGTCACCCTGTTCAATATCGACGTGCTCGCCCCCTGGCGAGAACTGCTGCGACAGGTGGGAATTCCCTTTCCCGATCCGGATGCTGAGCCTCCAGAAACGCGCACTTTGGGCACTGCCACCACACCGATCCAGGAGAGCCTGAACGAGGGAGTGACCCGCAGCGAGCTGAAAGACACGGTGACGCTGCAGCAGCATCAGTTTCAGCTCAATAGCTGGTACGTTCTACTGGACTTCGCCAACTTTCTTGATACCTATCTGCCTCGGGTTTGGCAGGCGGTTCGCGACAACAACGGTTCTCTCCTGCCAGCGGGTTCTGATCAAAGAGCCCTGTTCAATGCTCTGACCGGCACCCATGCCCGGTTCTGGCCCAGGGAAGACGACGATTTTAGCCTGGGCAACAACGACCATTTCTTTGAACTGCTGACGGGCCGGGGCTCTGGCTCCGGGGCGGTGACGTTGCGACAGGCCATGAACGCGGTCAAAACCGCTGAGAACTTCCTAGAATCCGCGACTCAAAATTATCCGGCGGGATCGGGCTGGCCCAGCCAACGGTTCTTGGTCTGTGGACAGGCCGTGCGCAAGCTGGTGCCGCTGCTGGATGACAGCCACGATCCGCGAACGGGGGCGCTGATTAGCACCGGTCTCATCCACAAAGCCCTGGCGGAAGAAACCGCTACCGCGACTCGGCCATTGCCCCAGACCCCTCTGGCGCGGGAGGTGTCGCGATCGGCTCGGCCATCGGA